>NZ_SCFT01000030.1:0-1281 GCF_016617655.1 Erysipelothrix sp. strain 2 (EsS2-7-Brazil) | reverse complement strand
GGAACTGACCTAGTTCAGTGGGACTAAAGAAAAAAAACCTCTTGTATGAGAATTATTGTAAAATAGTTCAATATAGGAGGTTTTTATATGGGAACACGAACTATGCATAGCTATGAGACAAAGATGAAAGTTATAGAAATGAAGTTGGCAGGATACTCAAGCAAGTTTATTCAGACTGAACTTGGAATAAAAAATGTAACTCAAGTCAAAACATGGTGGAGATGGTATCGAAATGGTGAACACTATCGATTTTCTCAACCTGTAGGCAAGCAATATACTTTTGGAAAAGGGCCTGAAGGAGACACGGTCGAAGAAACACAAAGACTTAGAATTAAATCTTTGGAGCAACAAATTGAACTATTAAAAAAGTATTTGGAAAGAGAGAGGATGTGGTTCCTGAAATAATCATCAAGCTCGTTGAAGAGTATCGCAACACTGTATCAATTAAAGATATCTTGAATCTTTTTGGGGTACCTAAGTCAACGTATTACCGTTGGACTAAAAAAGAGCAACTAGAGTCTAATAATTATTCTGTCAATGAAGCATTAGTAATTGAACTTTGTAAAGAAAATAAATTTCGTTATGGATATCGAAAAATAACTGCATTAATTCGAAAAGAAAGAATTATCAATAAGAATACTGTTCAAAAGATAATGCAGAAACACCAATGTCAATGCCGTGTTAAGGTCAAAAGGTATCGAAAAAACAAAAATCCGAAGATCATTATGCCCAATATCATTAATCGCGACTTTAAATCACTACGTCCTCTAGAGAAATTGGTGACAGATATCACTTACATCCCTTATGGCCATAAGATGCTCTATTTATCAACGATCATGGATTTATATAATGGTGAGATTATTGCGTCTACACTGAGTGACAGACAAAACCTAGAATGTGTGGTTGATACATTAAATCAACTTCCGGATATCGTTCAGCCATGTATTCTTCATTCTGATCAAGGAAGTGTCTATACATCAAAAGAGTATCAACTTAGAGTAAAAAATAAAAGCATTACCATGAGTATGTCCCGTAAGGGTACACCCGCTGATAATGCTCCTATCGAATCGTTTCATGCCTCGCTAAAGTGTGAAACATTCGAATTAAACCCAGAACTAAAGGGTTCTACTGAAATTGTATCACAAACTGTGATAAACTATTTAAAATATTACAATGAAAATCGAATACAAGAAAAGCTAGGATATCAATCTCCCGTAAATTATCGGTTAACTTCATCCTAACTTGGTTTTTTCTTTAGTCCCAAGGAACTAGGTCAGTTCC
>NZ_SCFT01000029.1:0-1446 GCF_016617655.1 Erysipelothrix sp. strain 2 (EsS2-7-Brazil) | reverse complement strand
TGAACTGCCCCCAATATCTTGGACGGTTTAATTAAGAGTTAAACTAAAGGATTGATTTCTGTACTGTGCAGGAGTCAGTCCTTTTAGTTTGCTCTTAATTCTTTTGTTATTATAATAGTCGATATATTCTTCGATTGCTATTGTTAATTCTTTAATGCTTTTGTACGTCTTTTCTAAACCGTAATACATTTCTGATTTCATTATGCCAAAGAAACTTTCCATTAACCCATTATCAATGCTATTCCCTTTTCTTGACATACTTTGAATTATGTCTTTTTCTTTGAGAGTTTCTACAAAAAATGCATGTTGATATTGCCACCCTTGGTCAGAATGAAATATCAGATCTTTAACGAATGTGTTTTGTCGAAATGCTTTTTCAAGCATGTCTTTGATTTGATCTAAATTGGGACTTGTAGAAACATTGTACGAAATAATGTATCGTCCACATGCATCTAGAATTGGAGAAAGATATAACTTCTTGTCACCGACTCTAAATTCAGTCACGTCAGTGAACCACTTTTCATTAGGGATGAGCGATTCGAAGTCCCGCTTTATATGGTTTTCTGCTACAGAACCTACCGTTCCCTTATACGATGAATATTTCCGTTTCTTGCGTATCAACGAGTGTATTCCTAGTTTCCCCATTAAGCGCAGCACTTTCTTATGATTCACTACATGACCACGATTCTTAAGCTCCAAGGCTATTCTTCTATACCCATATAGTTCTCTATTTTCGTAGTAGATTTCAATAATTAAATTCATTAATTCATCATTCTTAAAATCTGTGTCAACTTTTGAAACATAAAAATAGTAAGTTGATCGCGATAAACCAGCGATTTCAAGTAAGAGCTGTAAGGGATACTTCTGTCGTAGTGAGGAGACTGCCTTTACTTTGTCTTCTTTTCTCGCTCCACCCTTTGTTTCACTACGGCATTCAATTTTTTTAGATATTCATTCTCTGCTTCAACGTATTGAAGTTTTTTCTTGAGTTCTTTGATCTCTTCTTCAGTAGTTAAATTATCTTTATCGTTTGTTTTCTGTTTTGTCATGGAAGGTCTTCCTCGTTTCTTCTCAATGACATTATAACCGTTTTTCTTATAGGCTTGTATCCAATTATAAAGTATTCCTACAGAACTCAGCCCAATTTCTACAGCAGTTGCCGACATCGATTCGTGGTGGATCAAGACACGGTTGATTACCTCGAGTTTGAATTCAGGAGAATAATAACGGTTTCTATCCTTTCTTAAAATCTCAATACCATGAGTATCAATAAGACGCACTAGGTGATTGATAACACTCGCTCTAATACCATAGGAGTTTGAAAGTGATGGAATTGTTTTTCCGTTCTTTCTTAACGTATATATTTCTATTTTCTCTTCTCTTGTTAACTTTGACATATAAAAACCGAACCTCCTCATCTTTGTTCAAGATTTGGGGTTCGGTTCA
>NZ_SCFT01000028.1:0-2324 GCF_016617655.1 Erysipelothrix sp. strain 2 (EsS2-7-Brazil) | reverse complement strand
GAATATGTACATTATTTCAATTTTGAAAGACCTGCTTACTGTTTAAATTACAAAACCCCTATCCAATATAAAATGGATAAGGGTTTCTAGTTTTTTATTAATGTCTACTTTTGTTTGACAACTCCACATGCGTGAACTCTTTTATTTTCATTGGAAATAAATAAATTCGTTATTTATGTGAAATACTTTAAGTTTTAGGTTGCATTTAAGCCCCTTTTAAGATATTATTATTAAGCAAACAACATGCCCGAGTGGTGAAATCGGTAGACGCACTGGACTCAAAATCCAGCGAGGTAAAACTCATGACGGTTCGAGTCCGTCCTCGGGCACCAATATGAAAACAACCCACTATATAGTGGGCTTTTTTATGCTTAAGTTTAGCATGGGGATACATTTAAGTGGTAGTGGACATTTTGTTTAATACATCAACAGCTTTATCCTGACTTTCAGCAAATGCATGGGTATATACTTTTAGAGTCATCTCAACTGTTGAATGTCCTAGTCTTTTTGAAACAATATTAATTGGGACGTTATTTTGCATTAGAAGCGTCGCGTGTGAATGTCTTAAATCGTGTAACCGGAATTCAAGCCCCATTCTTTTGAATGCGTATTGTATCGTGTTATTTGGAAGAGGGGCTTTGATTCCAAAAATAAAGTCTGATTGTTTTATATCAAATCCTAAATTCAAATCTCAACCGCACCACCCAAGGTGCGGTTGTTTTTGTATAATAAAAGGAGCCCACCCGACTATGAACTGAACCCCAAATTTTGGACAAGCTAATTATCTTTTAAATTTAAGGATTGATTCCTGTATTGAACAGGGGTCAGTCCTTTTTAGTTTGCTCTTAATTCTCTTGTTCTTATAATAGTCGATATATTCATCAATTGCATCAACTAATTCTTCTACTTTTTTATACTTATGTTCTTGGTCATAATACATTTCTGATTTTAGTAGCCCAAAAAAGCCCTCCATGAGTCCGTTATCAATACTATTTCCCTTTCTTGACATACTTCTAATCATCGAATGTGCTTCTAATTCTTTCACATAAAATTTATGTTGGTATTGCCATCCTCTATCCGAATGAATAATTGTTCCTTGCGTATCGTTACAAGTAAATTCCTTGTGAAGCATGTCTCTAGTTTGATCCAAATTAGGACTTGTAGATATGTTGTAAGATACAATGTATCTACCATATGCATCAAGTATTGGTGAAAGATAGATTTTCTTCCCTTGCACATTAAACTCAGTGATATCCGTAAACCATTTTTGATGGGGTTTATCAGCTTCAAAATCCCTTTGAACTCGATTCTCAACAATGGTTCCCACTGTCCCTTTATATGAAGAATACTTATGTTTCTTTCTTATGATTGAATGTAATCTCATCTTATTCATAAGTCTCAAGACTTTCTTGTGATTTACACGAATTCTTCGATTATTTAGTTCTAAAGTAATTCTACGATAACCATATCGTCCTTTGTGATCATAATAGATTTCTATAATCTCTGCATGAGTTCGTCGTTTTTGGTATCAAAATCAATTTTTGAAACGCAGAAGTAGTAAGTAGATCGAGCGAGTCCGGATATTTTTAAAAGAATCTCTAAGGGATATTTTTGTCGTAGTAAGGAGACTACTCTGGTTTTTTCTTCTTTTCGCGCTCCACCCTTTGTTTCACTACGGCATTCAATTTTTTTAAATATTCATTCTCCGCTTCCAAATACTTGTTTTTTTTCTTCAGTGCCTTTAGTTCATCATTAACAGTTAATAGTTTAGTTGATTTTGTTATAGATGGTTTACCTCGTTTCCGTTCTATGACACTATAGCCGTTTTCTTTATAATTTTTAATCCAATTGTAAGTCAATCCATCAGAACTTAATCCAAGCTCGATGGCGACAGCTATTGTACTTTCTCCATCCATTAATATCCGATTTATTACTTCTAACTTAAATTCATGAGAATAAAAGTGATTTTTGTTTCGTCTTAGAACATTGGGGCCATGTTGATCGATAAGTCTTACCAAATATTTAATACTTGATTTATTAATACCATACTCATTTACTAATGAACATACTGATTGTCCTAGCTTTCGTTTCTCATATATTTCAATTTTTTGTTTTCGTGTTTGCTTAGCCATAAAAAACCGCACCTCCTCATCTTTGTCCAAGATTCGGGGTGCGGTTCACTAAAAGGAACTCCCACATGAAGTATAAACAATTAGATAAAAAAATGAAAGACCAAATTGATATTCTATTAAGCATCGGCTACTCTATGCGCAAGGCAGCACGTAAACTCAATATATCTCATTCTACGATTTCTAGATATAAAA
>NZ_SCFT01000027.1:0-3577 GCF_016617655.1 Erysipelothrix sp. strain 2 (EsS2-7-Brazil) | reverse complement strand
ATTTATTATTTAATCCACCTTTGGGTCTTCCCATCATTAATACCTCCGTTTTATCTTTGATTTTATTATTACACAAAAAAAGTAGACAAGTCTTTTTTACTTGTCTACTTTTAGTTTACTACTCCACATCGATGAGTGTTCTTTTCTTTATAAGGATTGATACTTTTTAACTCATTGCTGTAATTACAAAGTTTAAAATAAATAGAATTGCACTACCATAGACGATTGGATGAACCTTTGATGCACGTTTCATTGAAACTTCTACTACAATGTAAGCAATAAAACCACATGCAATACCATTTGAAATACTATAGGTTAATACAGTCATGATTACTGTAAAGAAAGCTGGTACAGCCTTTTCAAAGTTAGCCCATTCAATATCTGCGAATGAAGCACTCATCAAGATACCAACAACGATTAATGCCGGAGCAGTCGCTGCTGGCGGAATTAAACTAACAACTGGCGCTAGAATAATACTTGCTAAGAAACACGCTGCTGTAACGACAGAGGTTAATCCAGTGCGTCCACCCGCTCCAATTCCGGCAGAACTTTCAACAAATGTTGTAACATTTGAAGTTCCAAGAACTGCACCTGCTGTTGTCGCAATCATATCTGCAAATAATCCACGTTCCAATTTTGACTTCATACCACTTCCTGATTCTAATGAATCTTGGTCTTCTTGAGAAAAAATTCCTGAACGACGACCTGTACCAATAAAAGTACCAATGGTATCAAATGTATCGGTTAATGAGAATGCAAAGATGATTGGAATAATTTTTGTTAAATTGTAATTTGTGAAGAGGCTAATAAGACCTTCTTGACCTAATGCTTTTCCAAAAATTTCCCCAAATTCTTTAAAAATAACTGAGAATCCAACAGTTGATTGAGCCGCTCCTCCAAGCTGAACAACACCCATTGGAATACCGATAACGGTAGTTGCAAGAATACCGATTAAAATAGCACCCTTAACTTTTTTAAGCATTAACACAATAGTAATAATAAGGCCAATTACTGCCAACACGATACTTGGATCCTTGAATGTTGTGATTGATGGGACTGCTCCAAATTCAATAAATTTGATATTTAATAATCCAATATAAGCGATAAACAATCCAATTCCGGCACTGATTGCAAGTTGTAAGGTTTCAGGAATCGCTTTAATGAGATGCTTACGGATATTTGTAACGGTCATAAACATATTTAATAAACCGCAAATAAATACCATTGCGAGTGCTTCGTATGGTGTAAATCCCCCTACTAAAACAACTGTATACGTAAAGAATGCATTCAATCCCATACCCGGAGCTTGTGCATAAGGGATATTCGCGAATAACCCCATGATGAGTGTTCCAATTACAGATGCAAGAATTGTTGCAATATAAACCCCATTATAAGGCAACCCTGACTCAGATAATATTTGTGGATTCACAAAAAGAATATATGCCATTGCAAAGAATGTTGTTATTCCTGCCAGCACCTCCGTACCCACTGTTGTATTATTTTGCTTGAGCTTAAAGAATTTTTCCATTTTATCTCCTCTCCTTAGCTTTCTTTTGATTAAAAAACCAAATAAAAAAAGATCGGGAGAAAACGATCTTGCGAGTTTTCACCACGATAGTCGATGTGTTTACGGTACATCGGTAGATACTACCCAACCATATTATGGGTATTATATTTGGTTATTAATACATTGATAGTATAGGTTAGTTCAAGTACCAATGTCAACCACCATTTTTAAAAGGCTCCTATCATGGATCATTGATTCAATAAAAAACAACGAATGAACTATCCGTTGTGCGTTTTGTTTCCATTAATCCTGCGCGTTATCTTGAACGTTATCCTCTTTGCGTGCTTTTAGAATTGCAGTTGCAGAGCGTTCTGCCAACTTATCCATATTGGGAACATAGTTACCATTCCTCGTTTTTCCTTGATCATCTGCCCCACGATATAATCCATAGAGCGCAACAAATATTCCAAACCACAAAAGCACCTCGTTGTTTTGTAAACCGATTCCTAATAGGAGAATCGCAATTCCTGAAAGTTGTAATCGTATTCCATTGTCCGTCATAGCATCCTCTTTTCTAGTACAATTATACAATTTATTTACATTAATACAAATGTATTCTGCACACGTGATACAATGATATCTATGAGGTGAGTACATGTACGAAATTATACAACTAAATGAGTCTAGCCTAGAAGAATTGGTAGAGGTAATCAATAATTCTTTTTCAGACTATGTTTTAAAAATAAAATTAACCGAGCTACAGCTCAAAAATAAACTGGAAAGCGTCCAAGCGAATCTAACCTATTCGTTTGGAGCTTTATACGAAGGTAAGTTAGTCGGCTTTATTATAAATGCAACAGATGATAGTTTAGCCTATAATGTTATGTCTGGCGTTGTTCCAAGTCACCGCCGTAAAGGTGTCTATACCCAAATGTTTGATGCAACAATTTCTTTTTTCAGTCTTTATGGTATTGACACATACCAACTTGAGGTTCTTCAGTCCAATGAAGAAGCAATTAAACTCTATACAAGAATGGGTTTTGAAAAAACTGTGTCCTACGCATGTTTTAGAGGAAATGTAGCGAATCAAGGAATTTCTGACAATGTGCGCGTTAATCTTGGCTCGAAATCAGATGAACTGAGTTATCTTTGGCACTTTGATCCATCGTTTTCAAATATGCACTATAACGTAAACGAACATAAGACCTATCGCATTGAGAAACAATCAATCGAGGCATTTATAACAGTCTCTACTACTGGCGGTGTACGCCATTTTGGCTATAACGATAAATCTCAATTCGTCGAACTCTTAACGCATGTCAGTTCAATTCATGATACTCTTATTATAAATAATATTGACTGTAATTCACATGAAGTAATTGAGTGCTTAATTGAACTTGGTTTTGATTTATATATGCGGCAATTCCAAATGGAACTTCATGTTTAAAAGATTATGCTTGGATTTGTAACTTAGAGTAGCGCGCGAAGGCGTGCACGACATATTTGGTTATTTATCCATAGTTTTGAATGAGATATTTTCATCAGTAGTTTCTTAGTGGAACATACTAATGGAAATGTCTCTTTTTTTATGGTTTTGTATGGTTATACTAGCCTGTGCCATTCCCATTCTCATTTCTTGCCACCAACGATCCTTTAAAGTTTTATTCTTAAGTTTAGTGTCATTAATTGATTACTTACTGATGCAGACACTATCGTATTTGAATAAAAGCTTGAATGTGAGATGTTTTGAATTGAAGGTGTCCAGTGAATTGGGAACATTACATGACTGATTGTATAATCTCAATAGGGTCATTGCAAGTTCATCATAGCGTGTAATCACTTATCACAGGTATATTTGCACAGCAATTGTTTTGTGCTCATAGAAGGGCTACAAATATCTCACTCATGAATGCTAAGTCCATTAATATGTAAATCTGATTGATCATAAAAAAAAGACACTCTAAATAGAGTGTCAAATTACCTGGCGATGAACTATCTTCACTAGCGCTTGGCTAGATATTGTCGCCGCTAAAGTGCTTAACTTCTGTGTTCGAGATGGGAACAGGTGTG
>NZ_SCFT01000026.1:0-5101 GCF_016617655.1 Erysipelothrix sp. strain 2 (EsS2-7-Brazil) | reverse complement strand
ATAAAAAAAAGACACTCTAAATAGAGTGTCAAATTACCTGGCGATGAACTATCTTCACTAGCGCTTGGCTAGATATTGTCGCCGCTAAAGTGCTTAACTTCTGTGTTCGAGATGGGAACAGGTGTGACCACTTCGCTAAAACCACCAGATCTTAGTGCTTTAGAGAGATGAACTCTCAAAACTGAATAACAGAAATTTGATCTTTTTCGAATCGTTGTATCTTTTGTGATTAAAACCTCGACCTATTAGTATCAGTCAGCTCCACATATCACTATGCTTCCACCTCTGACCTATCAACCTGATCGTCTCTCAGGGGTCTTACTACTTACGTATGGGAAATCTCATCTTGGAGTTGGCTTCGTGCTTAGATGCTTTCAGCGCTTATCCAGTCCATACTTAGCTACCCAGCGATGCCCTTGGCAGAACAACTGGTACACCAGCGGTATGTCCATCCCGGTCCTCTCGTACTAGGGACAGCGCTCCTCAAATTTCCTACGCCCACAACAGATAGGGACCGAACTGTCTCACGACGTTCTGAACCCAGCTCGCGTACCGCTTTAATGGGCGGACAGCCCAACCCTTGGAACCTAATTCAGCTCCAGGATGCGATGAGCCGACATCGAGGTGCCAAACCTCGCCGTCGATGTGAACTCTTGGGCGAGATTAGCCTGTTATCCCCAGGGTAGCTTTTATCCGTTAAGCGACGGCCCTTCCACGCGGAACCGCCGGATCACTAAGCCCGACTTTCGTCCCTGCTCGACTTGTAGGTCTCGCAGTCAAGCACCCTTCTGCCTTTACGCTCGTCGATTGATTTCCAACCAATCTGAGGGTACCTTTGGGCGCCTCCGTTACTCTTTAGGAGGCGACCGCCCCAGTCAAACTGCCCACCTGACACTCTCCCGGTACCGGATCACGGTACGCGGTTAGAACTTCAAACATACAAGAGTGGTATCCCAATGGCGACTCCACATATACTAGCGTACATGCTTCATAGTCTCCCACCTATCCTGTACATGTAGGCTCAAAGTTCAATATCAAGCTACAGTAAAGCTCCATGGGGTCTTTCCGTCTAGTTGCGGGTAACCGGCATCTTTACCGGTACTAAGATTTCACCGAGTCTGCTGCCGAGACAGCGCCCAAATCGTTACACCTTTCGTGCGGGTCGGAACTTACCCGACAAGGAATTTCGCTACCTTAGGACCGTTATAGTTACGGCCGCCGTTCACTGGGGCTTCAGTTCAATGCTTCGAACGAATTCTAACATATTCCCTTAACCTTCCAGCACCGGGCAGGTGTCACCCCCTATACTTCGTCTTGCGACTTTGCAGAGAGCTGTGTTTTAGTTAAACAGTCGCTTGGGCCTCTTCACTGCGGCTCTTACGAGCACCCCTTCTCCCGAAGTTACGGGGTCATTTTGCCGAGTTCCTTGGCAACAGTTCTCTCGCTCACCTTAGGATTCTCTCCTTGCCTACCTGTGTCGGTTTTGGTACGGGCCAATACATAATTAACGCTAGAAACTTTTCTTGAGAGCTGGCATCAGTTACTTCGCTACTTCCTCACGGGTTCACTCCTCATAACGCCTTTGCTTTGCATGGCGGATTTGCCTACCATACAGCTCCTTCGCTTAAACCAGCACTTCCAGTCGCTGGCTTAACCTAGCCTTCTCTGTCATTCCTTCACTTATGTATCGGGTACAGGAATATCAACCTGTTGTCCATCGACTACGCTTTTCAGCCTCATCTTAGGTCCCGACTTACCCAGGGAGGACGAGCCTTCCCCTGGAAACCTTAGGCAATCGGTGTGTCAGATTCTCACTGACATCTCGCTACTCACACCGGCATTCTCACTTCTATACACTCCACTGCTCCTTACGGTACAGCTTCAACGCAGTATAGAACGCTCCCCTACCATTTATTGAAACAATAAATCCATAGTTTCGGTATCATACTTAGCCCCGGTACATTTTCGGCGCAGGGTCACTCGACTAGTGAGCTGTTACGCACTCTTTAAAGGATGGCTGCTTCTGAGCCAACCTCCTAGTTGTCTGTGCATCCCCACATCCTTTTCCACTTAGCATGAATTTTGGGACCTTAACTGATGGTCTGGGCTGTTTCCCTTTCGACTACGGACCTTATCACCCATAGTCTGACTGCCAACTACTATCCACTGGCATTCGGAGTTTGATTATATTCAGTACCCCGAGATGGGGCCATCATACATTCAGTGCTCTACCTCCAGTGGCCTTACATTGACGCTAGCCCTAAAGCTATTTCGGGGAGAACCAGCTATATCTGAGTTCGATTGGAATTTCTCCGCTAGCCACAACTCATCCGCCAGCTTTTCAACGATGGTCGGTTCGGTCCTCCATTTGGTTTCACCCAAACTTCAACCTGGTCATGGCTAGATCACTCAGTTTCGGGTCTACCACAATGTACTATATCGCCCTATTAAGACTCGCTTTCGCTTCGGCTCCGTCTCTTCAACTTAACCTCGCACATTATGAGTAACTCGCCGGTTCATTCTACAAAAGGCACGCCATCACCCATTAACGGGCTCTGACTTCTTGTAAGCATACGGTTTCAGGATCTATTTCACTCCGCTTCCGCGGTTCTTTTCACCTTTCCCTCACGGTACTGGTTCACTATCGGTCACTAAGGAGTATTTAGCCTTACCGGGTGGTCCCGGTTGATTCCGACAAGGTTTCACGTGCCTCGCCGTACTCAGGATACCACTAGAGTATCTTACGCTTTCGTCTACAGGGTTTGCACCTTCTTTGACTGGCCTTTCAATGCCATTCGACTAGCTTCGATATCCCACGTTGTGGTCCTACTACCCCATCACGAAGATGGTTTGGGCTTTTCCCGTTTCGCTCGCCACTACTCAGGGAATCACTTTTGTTTTCTTTTCCTCTTGCTACTAAGATGTTTCAGTTCGCAAGGTTGCCTCATCATAAACTATGTATTCATTTATGTGTAATACTGCATAACCAGTATTGGGTTTCCCCATTCGGATACCCCCGGATCGTTGTGTACGTACCACTCCCCGAGGCATTTCGCTGTTAGTCGCGTCCTTCATCAGCTCTTAGTGCCTAGGCATCCACCGTACGCCCTTACATATTTAATCACATGTAATTTCGCGCCCTAATTCTTAAAATCAGGTTTTTTTACGCTTATCGCTTGATAAGCTGTGTGTTTGCTTTGATTGCTTACTTAATTGCTTAAGTTACTGTTTTTGTTTAACTTGATGTAAATCTAGTTTTATACAACTATTCGAAAAGATCATGTTGATAACATTTATTTCTTTGTCTATCTCTTTTTCTTTTCTGTTATTCAGTTTTCAAAGATCATTTTTCTTGAGATTCCAACGGACTCTCAAAACTAAACAGGAAACTTTAGGTGTCAACTTCACGTCTTTCTAATTACTCCTTAGAAAGGAGGTGATCCATCCCCACCTTCCGGTAGGGATACCTTGTTACGACTTAACCCCAATCATCGATCCTACCTTCGACGGCTCCCTCCTAGTAAACTAGGTTAGGCCACCGGCTTCGGGTATTACCAACTCTCATGGTTTGACGGGCGGTGTGTACAAGGCCCGAGAACGTATTCACCGCGGCATTCTGATCCGCGATTACTAGCGATTCCGACTTCATGGAGTCGAGTTGCAGACTCCAATCCGAACTGAGACGTACTTTCTGAGATTCGCTCCGCATCGCTGCTTCGCTGCCCTCTGTATACGCCATTGTAGTACGTGTGTAGCCCAGATCATAAGGGGCATGATGATTTGACGTCATCCCCACCTTCCTCCGGTTTATCACCGGCAGTCTCTTTAGAGTCCCCAACTTAATGCTGGTAACTAAAGACAAGGGTTGCGCTCGTTGCGGGACTTAACCCAACATCTCACGACACGAGCTGACGACAACCATGCACCACCTGTATCCGCCATAACTATTACACATCTCTGTGCTTTTGCGCGGTATGTCAAGACCTGGTAAGGTTCTTCGCGTTGCTTCGAATTAAACCACATACTCCACCGCTTGTGCGGGCCCCCGTCAATTCCTTTGAGTTTTACGCTTGCGCGCATACTCCCCAGGCGGGATACTTATTGCGTTAACTACAGCACTGAATTTCTCCAACACTTAGTATCCATCGTTTACGGCGTGGACTACTAGGGTATCTAATCCTATTTGCTCCCCACGCTTTCGAGCCTCAGCGTCAGTTACAGGCCAGTTAGCCGCCTTCGCCACTGGTGTTCCTCCATATATCTACGCATTTTACCGCTACACATGGAATTCCACTAACCTCTCCTGCACTCTAGTCTACCAGTTTCTATGGCATCACGGGGTTAAGCCCCGAACTTTAACCATAAACTTGATAAACCGCCTGCGCTCCCTTTACGCCCAATAATTCCGGATAACGCTTGCCACCTACGTATTACCGCGGCTGCTGGCACGTAGTTAGCCGTGGCTTTCTGGTAAGGTACCGTCATATAAGAAGCATTCCCTCTTCCTATCGTTCTTCCCTTACAACAGAGCTTTACAACCCGAAGGCCGTCTTCACTCACGCGGCGTTGCTCGGTCAGGGTTTCCCCCATTGCCGAAAATTCCCTACTGCTGCCTCCCGTAGGAGTCTGGGCCGTGTCTCAGTCCCAGTGTGGCCGGTCACCCTCTCAGGTCGGCTACGCATCATCGTCTTGGTAAGCCGTTACCTTACCAACTAACTAATGCGCCATAAGCCCATCTCGTTGTGATGTATCCCATCTTTAATTAATCTAAGATGTCTTAGATTAACGTATCCGGTATTAGCAGAAGTTTCCCTCTGTTATCCCAGGCATCGAGGCAGGTTGCTTATGTATTACTCACCCGTTCGCCACTAAGTTCCAAGGAGCAAGCTCCTCTTCACTTCGTTCGACTTGCATGTATTAGGCACGCCGCCAGCGTTCATCCTGAGCCAGGATCAAACTCTCCATTTGATTCTTTCTCTTTTTAACTCTGACGAGTTTTGTTTATTTATTTATCCGTATTTCTTTTTGAAATTGACGTTTCCTGTTTAGTTTTCAAAGACCATTTTCTGCACTCGGTTTCCCTTAGCGCTTGTATATAATA
>NZ_SCFT01000025.1:0-8406 GCF_016617655.1 Erysipelothrix sp. strain 2 (EsS2-7-Brazil) | reverse complement strand
TACTGGTCCGTAGATAACTTTGAAAATTTTATCGAAGAATATGTACATTATTTCAATTTTGAAAGACCTGCTTACTGTTTAAATTACAAAACCCCTATCCAATATAAAATGGATAAGGGTTTCTAGTCTTTTATTAATGTCTACTTTTGTTTGACAACTCCACTATTGGGAATCTTTTTTGTTTTTACATTTGAACTAAATGAAATAAAAAATTAAAAATAAATAAAATATAATAGTATTTGTTTTCGAATGATATTTACCGGCATTCATATGGAATCAATATAAGGATAAAAACTATCATCAATATATTCCTAAAGAATATTTGATGATATTATTTCTTTTAATTCGCGTCACGGATTCCAATAAATGCTTCAATAAACTTAATCTTCTGTTTTGAAAAGAGTAACCTAAGTTGATGGTTACTTTATCTTAATGTAATACCCCTAACAAAAACGTCTATAATCCAACATAGATTGTCTTGGTCGTCTTTAGTAGGAACTGATGTGATATAGGTCGAAAGAATTCGTAAAAACTGATAAACGATTTGGTTGATTGTAAGATCATCACGAAGTAAATTTTCGTGCAGTTGAAATAAGTTGAAAAACGGCTGAAAGTAGTTTTCTTTCCAAACTAAATAGAGCGTATCACGCATAGATTGAGATTCTAGGGATTCCATATCATGAATTAGTAGATTAAAATTCATGGGATGCTTTTCTTGAATAAATAAACTCATTGATTTTAAGTGGGTATTCAAATCCATACTACTATTTTCAGCGATAATTCTTAAATCATCACCGATTTTTATTGCAAAATCATTTAGAACCTCAAAATAGAGAATTTCTTTACTCTTAAAATAGTGATAAATAGCTGGTTGTGTGATTCCAAGATCACGTGCAATATCACGAGTAGAGGTTTCTTGGTACCCATATTTCATGAAATATATGTGGGCAGTCTCAACTATGTGTTTTCTTATCGATTTCATATAATCACCTTTACATTATTAAATCAAAAAAAGGATACAAATACAATCATTAGGCAAATTACTTATCAGGTGATAAATAGTTTGATAGAATATACTTATCACCTGATAAGGAGGGAAATATGTATTTAGCTATTAAAGAAATAAAAAAAGAAAAAGGACGTTTTGCAATGATTCTTATCGTCATGACCTTCATTGCTTATTTAGTGTTTTTCCTGTCGAGTCTAGCATACGGTTTGGCATCAATAAATCGTACCGCTCTAGATCAATGGCAGTTTGATTCAATAATATTAAATAAAGATGCAAACCAAAATGCACTAGCATCCTTCATTACGAATCAACAAATTGAATCGATGGATTGGAATGTCAAAGATGCATTGCGAATTCGTGGTATTACAGCTACGTTTGGGGATAAGCAAGACGATGCAATTTTGATCGGTGCAGATGCATCGCACTTTTCAGATATAGTTACACTTCAAGAAGGTGAATATCCGCAAACACAGCACGATATTCTTATCTCAGCTGACATTCGAAATGACAAACAATTAAACATTGGTGATAGCGTCAGAATCTCTAAATACGGAGATTATAAAATTATCGGTATTACAACTTCTAGCAATTATAATACGAGACCCGTTTTTTATACTAACCTAGAAGGATCTGAATTGGATGATGACAATCTTTACAACGTGATTTTGGGAACAAACTCAAGTGAAGACTTTGAGACCTTATCAAAAGATGAATTAATTGATAATCTACCAGGATACAAAGCACAAATTTTAACATTTGGTTTAATGATTGGTGCGCTATCGATCATATCAGCGCTTATAATTGGTGTTTTTATGTATATACTCACAATGCAAAAGAAACCAATTTTTGGTATCTTGAAAGTACAAGGATTTAAAAATAAAACCATCATTAGTTCGATCATTATTCAAACATTTATTTTAACTGGAGTTGGACTAGGTCTGGGTTTTATTTTATCTGAAATTACTTGTTATGCCTTAAAAAGTACAGTTCCCGTTGCGACATATGTGCCTCTTTCCATAGGGGTAACCATTGCAATGATTGTGTTCTCTCTTTTGGGATCGTTATTTTCATCACGGATTATTCTTAAGATTGATCCATTGAAATCATTGTAGGAGGAAATGTTATGATATATTTAGAGTCTGTAACCAAATCGTTTAACGACGGAAAAAATCGCGTTGAGGTATTGCATCCAGTAACATTACACGTAAATCGAGGTTCTTTTGTTGCTATTGTGGGTCCTAGTGGTTCTGGTAAATCCACACTCTTATCCATTATGGGTGCTTTACAAAAACCGACACAAGGTACTATTACCATCGATAATCATCAACTTTCACACCTAACGGAAAATGAACTGTCTGCATTGCGATTTAATACACTTGGATTCATTCTTCAAACCGCCAATTTAATTCCATTTTTTACAGTTTATGAACATTTTCAATTTAAAATTAAAGAATCAAATCAAAATATTGCAGATCATGAAATTCGCAAACTTTTAGAGTCGTTGGACATTGATAAGCTTCGTGATCAATATCCAGAAAGTCTTTCGGGTGGTGAACGTCAACGAGTAGCAATTGGATTAGCGCTGATACTAAAACCGAGTATTATACTTGCTGATGAGCCAACCGCGAGTTTAGATACTGACCGCGCATTCGATGTGGTAAAGTTATTAAAACGTATTACCAATGAATATAATACCTCTGTCATTATGGTGACACATGACCTTCGCATGATTGAGGAATGTGATGAAACGTATGAAATGGTTGATGGTACACTCAAGCAAATTTAAAAATCTTAGAAAGGAAGTCTATGAAAGCATTATTAATAAGTACGATTCTATTTAATATTTTTGCCTATCTGACGATTATCATTCGCCCGAAACTATACTCTGTAAAGACCTTTAAACCGATGATTTGGAATTTAAAATTATCATTAATCCCCTTTGTGATTGTTCTTATAACAACAGCAGTTACCTTAGGGACACGGTATGTTTATGCACTCACGCATTCTCATATCATTTTGTACCTATCAAATATAATTTTTGTATTGGGGTCCGTTCTTTGGTTGGCTTTGCTTCCGAACGCAGCTTATTTACTCACTGAGTTAAATTTAACCCACAGAGAGATGGATGAGCATGAAGTTCCAATTTGGTATGATATTATTTCGGTAACCTCGCTTGCATTGTCTGGTATTTTAAATACGATGATGAATATCATGATCGTACAGTTGGGATATTTAATTATTATTGATCCCATAATCGTTCAAACACGCGATCAAGTCATTATTCAATTATCAGCAGTGATTATTATTCTGTTGCTTTCGGTGGGGATTTATCTTGGCCGTGAGGTGAGGTTTAATTCATGGGATTTATTACATCCCAAAGATTTCATCGTAAAACTTAGAGCGCATTTCAATCATCCGGGAAGATGGAAAAACTTTTTTTATTTTGTGTTTTTTCATCTAATCTTCTTATTACTTGTTTATAATCTTCTAGGACTAAATAATATTTATTCTTTTTTCACATCACATTAGGTTTCGTTAATGTGATGTGAAGTTGTTGATGGATAACATGATTTTAGGAAAATTATATACTTGCAACCATTTGGTTGCATTTTTTGTATCACCCATTAATTTTCATTAAGAACAGATTATTATTTAATGACAGTTATTGCATAAAGATGGAGAAATCGTATGTTAAATTTATTGAATACCTTAGATCGTAATCACTATCAACTGATTACTTATCTTAACAGTGACGCACAACCACATGCATCAGTTGGGGATTTGTCGACTCACTGCAAATGTTCTGAAAAAACAATTTATACCTACCTTGATCAAATAGCTCAGGAGTGGGAACCATTATTAATTATAGAAAGTTACAGTGGACGATATTATGTTGATGAGTATAATCCAAAAACCAATGAGCAGATATTAAGGACGTTTTTGATGCGGTCGTTATCAATTACTCTTTTCATTGATATTGTAAAGAATCCAGAAACATTAAACGAAGATCGTATGAAGCAGTTTTATATTAGCGAATCAACTTTTTATCGAACTTTACGTACGATGAACAAAGAATTCGGATCAAGCTCAATTCAGTTTAAGCGAAATGGTAGTAGACCTGTCAGTATTGTATCCGAACAAGAGCATTATATACGTAAGTTTGTAACCTGTTTAATTCTAGAACTTTATGGTACGAAAGATTTGGATGATATTCTAAAAATTAATTTAGAAGAAGCGGAATTAGTGATTCAAGAAGTTTTTGATCGTAAAGGGATATACTATGATAGTCTTACACTGATATTCAGTGTGACTTTATTTGTGGTTTCTGAATTGAGAGAGCGACAAGGGTTTCACAGTAATCTTTCCATGATACCGGCGACGATGGTTAAATCGATAGATTTCTCAAAGATTTTTAAGGGATATCGAGATTATGAAACAACTCACTGTATGCAAAGCTTGTCCGAAGTACTGTACTACCATACACCAATTCTCAATCCTAGTGAAACAAAGGTGTTTTCGGATGCTTTTCTTGATGAACTTATTGCGAAACATGATTACATTCTGAGTAAAGATACTCAAATTTTTATAAGTTTAATTCATCAAACCCTTTTAAATAACTACAGTCTGTACCCTTTTAAAACATCTTTGTTTATTGATAGAATTGCGGATTTTATGCATGCGTTTTATGAAGAACATCCAAAGATTCGTAGCGATTTTTACCAAGCGCTTAAAGCTTCGCAGACAATCTCACTTAATCCTGATTTATATCTCGATGATTTATTGTATTGGTCAATTATGAATTGTTCAGATATTTTAGATCAAAAACCAAAAATCATGCGCATTTTAATCTACTCGGATTTAGGCATTCAGCACGCGATGTACATACGAAACAATTTGATGTGTCGATTTAAGTTGGATGCGACCCAAATTCAAATTGATTGCATGAGTTACTTCGAACTTACTTCGATGGATTATGACTTATGCATCGGAAATACCCCCACCACGGGTGATGTTATTTTGATTGATGACTATCCAAGTCAAAAACAATACATAAATATTCTAAGGAAGATCATTTTTTGATGTGATTTTCATCACAATTAGATAGAACCAACATCTACAATAAGATTGTAAATCGTGAATGTAAGACACCCCTTTGCTTCCGTTATAATAATAAAACAAAGGAGCGTTATGATGAAAAAGAAATTGATGATTGCATTATCGAGTTTTTTATTGATTCTATCTATAATTCCGTTAAGCGCAAGTTTTGAAGCGTTTAATTTAGAAAGTCATGCACACATGACTTATGATTCATTCAATAGTGGTCAAAAAAACAGTATTGAATTTAAACTTAAAGCAACCGGGGCTCATACAACCTTTACCAATTTGAAGGTCGATGTATTGATGCCAGATTTTGTTCAGATGGACATAACCTCAATAAAAAATGCTCTTGGAGCGGATTATAATGTAACTCGGACAGATCAAGGAATGTCGATTACAAAAGAAATTTTTGAATCGGGAACATATATGGAGTTGCCATTTATTTTTTCAGTTCCAAATGGTATTACTCCTACAAGTACGCCATTAACATTCAATGTGAAAGTAGCCACGGACCAAGTGGAAAAAACAGATGAAGTACTAACGACAACCGTTGAGGCAAGTAGTCCTCTTAAAGTAACGAAAGCGTATGAAGGACTTAAGGATTCAAGGTATAGTGGATCTTTAGGACTTAGCCCAGGCATGGAAAGTGTGTGGGTTACCAAAGCACAAATTGATCGTCAACCACAAGGACAACTTTATATCAAAGCGGGAACGCAAATTAAGATTCAAGAAACGTATCATGAATCTTTAGAATACAAAGGCATGATTGAAGGACCCTCTCCAGATTTAGTCGATCTGGATACACGTACGTTAACGTGGTATTTTGATGCACCTTCATACCAAGAACAAGATCAAAACGAAACAACACTATTTTATGAAAATCTAAAGGTAAATTATCAAGCGAAACCGGGATCGTTAGATGAACCAGTGTCAGGTGTCGGTGTGACGTCACGACTTGAATTTATAAATGTGGATGATGTGACCCTTGACGATCAAGGGTATGCGGAAACCACATTATATCCATCTGAAAGTGAAACACCTGAGGTAGATGGGAATTGGTATGTTCCCGGACACTTTAGCCCGATTGATCCATTTGGTAAACACTCAACGGATTTTGAAGCACTGAATAAGCGCCCAACTGTATACCCTTGGGCAACATTAACCTACGCCCATCAAATGACAGCTTTGGAACATGGTGCAGACGATCGTTATGTTGAGTACAAGTGGAACTACTATATTAATAAACATTTACGCTTAGAATCATTTAAAGCGCCCGGACGCTTTGATTATCGACCAACAACAGACTATGGGGATGCCACCCCACTGCATGAACAACCAATCCTTCATGCTCATGTCTATGATGATCAAAAACAAATCATCGCAACATTTAAAGATCTAAGCCATGATCAAATTATTACCCGCGAAGAAATCTTAAAACAAAAGAATTTACCTGAAACAACTCAGATTGCGCATATTCAATACGATTTTGAGACCACTGTTCCAGGAATGATGATTGATGAACCCCTTCCACAAGAACACAATGGACTTTCTCGTATGCCTACTTATACATTTGCCATCAAAGACACATGGCGTGAAGATGCGAAGGAAAACATTACGGAATTAAAAAATGAGATGGAT
The DNA here is from genome assembly GCF_016617655.1 of Erysipelothrix sp. strain 2 (EsS2-7-Brazil). NCBI lineage: Bacteria > Bacillati > Bacillota > Erysipelotrichia > Erysipelotrichales > Erysipelotrichaceae > Erysipelothrix > Erysipelothrix sp. strain 2 (EsS2-7-Brazil). Next base: position 1,661 of record NZ_SCFT01000025.1, on the reverse strand, counting down.
ATTGAAACGGCATTTCTTTATGGAAGCAGTACGGCTTTAGTTCGTGAACTTTATGATTTTAAAGACAATGCCGAAAATGATTACACCATTACCTTCCCAGATGGGCGTGTCAATGCGTGGTTCGAAGGATTTCACTTCCTTGCTGCTCCGCGTTGGGCAAATGTCACTGAAAATCAAGAAGCATATCATCCAACAGTAACCAACAGTATTGAATTACTAGATCAATATAAAGGTCAAATTTATAAGGGATCGAATAAACTCAAGGTTCAAATAGTAAATGAGCCATCATCTGTTGGTGCAGTAAAGGATAACGTTCATTCAATTATTTATGTTCCGAAGAGTGTGCAGTTTAAAGATCTAAGTCCACAAGGAAACATTCAATCGATTGAGCGACTTGCGCAACGTCGTGGGAACCATGATGTTTACCACATTACGTGGAATCTAAAACAACTTGCCCCTTATGAATCCACCAGTCAAATTTTTGATGTGGATATCGCAGGCGATCTGCAAGATCTTAATTTTAAAATATTTACATTACTTGAAGCAAATGAGACCTTTGAAACCCTTGCGGTCTCCAATCCTACAATTCAAGATACATTGATGGTTGATTACGATCGTCATACAACGCAATCCGTTTTTGAGTCAAAGCAAATGCTTCAAAGCCAAAATCATTATCAAATGATTTCAGATTATCAACTGGAAATCAAAAAGTGGGTCAAAAATGAACACGATGCACTTTACGATACCCGTGCCCATGTTGAATTAAACGATAAAATTGATTACAAACTTCAACTTAAAAACCGTACCGGAAAAGTGATTGATCAATTTGTACTCATGGATATTCTGCCAAATATTGGTGATCGCGGAATCACAGACTTTACGCAGCGTAACAGTGAATTTGATGTAAGTCTAAGTGGACCGATTGGCGTCGATGAATCGTTGTTTAATGTGTTCTATAGTACGACATCGAATCCAAGTCGTCAGGATTTAAATGATGTCCTTACAACGGAAGGATTTGATGTGATTGTAGATCAAAACACAAAGGAACCAAACTGGGTGTTGGCATCAGATATCACGGACTGGAGCACAGTTCAAAGTTTTAAGATTGAATTAAAAGATCAACAACACCTTTCGGAACTTCAAGATTTCGAATTTACATTCCAATCACAAATTACCAATCCTGATGTGGTAGCTCGCATCTTGGAAGATTCGCCAAGCCTTACGGCATGGAATTCATTTGCAGTGGCAATCAACGGTCATCCAGCCATCGAACCCTTAAAAGTTGCGGTTCATACTGGGATTTTAACCCCGGAAGACAATCCTTATAAACCTTACGAAGAAGAGCCTAAGGAAACACCGAAAGATACACCCAAAGAATCCGAGAAACCCAATACGACCCTTCCTAATACTGGAATTGCATCGTTAAAGACACCTTATCTCGCGATTGGAATAGGGAGTCTCTTTGTGTTCAAAGGTTATAAGAAACGTCGTAAATAAACAATAATGAGTAAAAACAAACAGATTGATTCTGTTTGTTTTTCTTTTATCAAATCTCAACCGCACCACTTTTACTTTTATTAAAGTCTATCTCATAGGCCGTTTTGAAGTCAAATATTTTTCGCGGCATTGAGTTAATTTTGAAGCAAATATCATCAAGATAT
>NZ_SCFT01000024.1:0-14375 GCF_016617655.1 Erysipelothrix sp. strain 2 (EsS2-7-Brazil) | reverse complement strand
AATATCTTGATGATATTTGCTTCAAAATTAACTCAATGCCGCGAAAAATATTTGACTTCAAAACGGCCTATGAGATAGACTTTAATAAAAGTAAAAGTGGTGCGGTTGAGATTTGATAAAAGAAAAAAGCACCCGGATTCGGGTGCTTTTTATATCTAAAATAAACGGATTGATACCAAACACTACTTTGATAACCGAAAACCCTTATAATAAAATGTAAGGAGGGTTTAAAGATGCATCATAAAATACGTAATTTTAGAGATTTAGGGGGGATTCCAGTAAAAGAAGGTCACGTAAAACACCATAAACTTTTACGGGGTGGTCCGCTCTATGATTTGGATGATGAGACGGTGTCGAGTCTTCTTAACGAATACCACCTTAAAATGGTTATTGATTTAAGATCTGATCGCGAAATCGAAGAAAAACCAAATAAGGTGATTGAAGGTGTTGAAGCCATTCATCTTGACATTATGACTAAAGCACAACAGAATGCAGATCCAGAAAAAATGGCACTTAAATATCGACGTGAAATTTCTACAGAACACATGAAAGGTTTAAACCGATTGTTTGTGGAAAGTCACGATGCACGGGATGAGTATCGTATATTTTTTAAATATCTTCTTAAAAATAAAGAAGGAGCTCTTTATTTTCACTGTACTGCAGGTAAAGACCGAACGGGTTTTGCGGCTGCTCAAATTCTTAAAATATTGGGAGCGAGTGATGAAGCAATCTTAGCAGATTATCTTGAAACCAATACAATGACTCATGAACTCGTTGAAAAAGAATTGGCGGGATTTAAAGTTAAAGAAAATCTAACGGATGATCAGGTGAATAATATTCGTGGATACATGACGGTGGATACCAGTTACCTTAAAGAAGCGTGGGATGCTATTGAAGAAATTTACGGGGATTTTGAAACTTATGTTTCAGAAGGTTTATTACTATCGGAAGAAGATGTGGAGACACTAAAAAAGATCTATATCGAATACTAACGGTTGCCAATGGCAATCGTTTTATTTTAAATTATGGTATAATGTTCACGAAAGTTTCACAAAGTGATTTGAGGGGTTTAGATTCATGGCATCTCGTTTTAAAAAAGGCATTACTATCATCCTGGTGTTCGCATTGATTGGCATTCAACCCATCAATGCGTTTTCACGCACCGACTATGAACGGGATGAAGGTTATTATCATGAGTTGTGTTCTGGGGCGAGCGCACGTGATCATCAGGATGAGTGTTCTGGATTTACCGAATATATTAATGAAAAACTTGCGGATTCGGAAACATTATTAAGACGGATTCGTGAAGAAAAAGAGACGGTTTTAGAGGAAATTGAAGATAATAATGAATTGTTAGAAGTTTACCAAAAAGAAATTTTGGTTTTAAAAGAACGTGTTATGGAGATTCAAGAGAGTATTCGAATCATTGAAGAAGATGTTTTGGCGACCGAAGCCAAGATTAAAGTGTTTGAAGATAAAATTAAAGTTTTGGAAGAGAAAGTGAAACTCAATATTCGTGCTTCACAATCCTCTCTTTATGTAAATAATTATATAGAGTTTGTATTTGGAGCTGCAGATTTTGTGGATTTAATTCGTCGCATGGAAGGGTTGACACGAATTAAGCAGAGTAATGATGGTGTGGTAAATGAGTTGATTGCTGCACGAAAGGCATTTGATGAAGAAAAAGAGCACTTGTTATCTCAAAAAGAACAATTGGAAGCGAAAGAAGCGTCTGTAAAAAAAGAAGAGCATGATATCAAAGTCTATCAGATGGAAGTCCGAGATTTGATTCAATCGTTGATGGCCAAACATCAAGTGCTTGAGGATCAAAGTAAAGAGGTTCAAGAAAAGATAAGTTTTGAGAACAAACTGTTTTTAGACCTTCGAAATTTACCCAATGAAAATGGATTTGTACGACCGATAAAATCAAATTATTGGGTATCAACAGGCACGTGGCATTATGCAAAAGGCGGTCGTCATATGGGTGTTGATTTAGCGCATGTTGATGCGCGTGTGGGCTTGGAAATTCTTGCTCCGGGCTCGGGTATTATTACTGGGACACAAGGTGGATGTCCAACCTATGGTTCGTATCCTCGCGGGAATTGTAATGGAGGTTGGGGTAATTATCTGACAATGATGTTTAGTGTGAATGGAAAAATTTATGGTGCGTTGTTTGCACACCTTGAAGAAAATTCATTTAAGATGTCACCCGGATCTGTAGTTCGTGCAGGCGATGTGATTGCGAATATGGGCTCTTCAGGTTTATCCTCGGGTCCTCATCTTCATTTAGAAATTTATTATCTTGGTTCTGATAGCATTGAGGCTGCATATGATCGTTGGGATGGAAACATAACCTTTGGGACGGGAGGCGCAAATTGGGGCAACGGTTGGGAGAAACGTTGTGAGATGAACAATCATGATGCTCCATGTCGCGAAAACCCTATGAAAATATTTAATTATACTTATGAAGCAGAATATTAAAAGTCGAGTGAAAATCTCGACTTTTTTATTTTTTTGAACATATCCATTGACAAAAAAGGAGAACAAAGTTATTCTTTTGTTGCAAACGTTTCGCATTTAAATAAATGGGTGTGAATTTAGGGTAACACTTAAAACATTCATATTTTGGAAATGCAAGGCCACGAAAGTGAGGATTTGAAATGAAAAAATTAGGTTTAGTATTGCTTGTCTTGATGATGCTAGTGGGTTGTCAAGCACAGAATAAAGATGAATCTGGAAAATTAAAAGTAATGACAAGTTTTTATCCACTCTATGATTTCGCGCAAAAAGTCGGAGGCGATAAAGTAGCAGTCGAAAACATTATTGAAGGTGGGGAAGCACATGGATATGAACCAAGTGCAAATGATATCATTCGTATTCAAGAATCCGATGTTTTTATTATGAATGGTGCTGGTTTTGAGGCATGGGCTCCTAAAACATTACAAAGTGTAAAAAATGAAAAATTAAAGATTGTTGATTCGAGCCAAGGGGTGACCCTCCATGAGGGTCATGACCATGATGATCACGATCACGATCACGATCATGATGATCATCATCACGGTGAATATGATCCACATATTTGGATGAATCCCATGAATGCCTATCAACAAATGAAAAACATTAAAGATGCTTTTGTGGAAGTAGATCCAGAAAACAAAGAATATTACGAAGAAAACTTTAAACGTTATGGTGCTGAGTTTGAGTCATTAAGCAATGATTTTGAAAATAAGTTACGCAATGTGAAAAACAAAGAAGTTGTCGTAGATCATACAGCATATGGATATATGCTTGAGCCCTATGGTATCGAACAAGTTGCCATTGCAGGCAGTCTTCTAAGTAGTGAACCAACTGCAAAGCAAGTGGATGAATCCATCCAATACATTAAGAATCAAAACATCAAAGCAATCTATATGGAATCACTCAGTAATGATAAATTACTCCAAACGATATCCAAAGAAACGGGTGTGAGAATTCTTAAATTAAACACGCTTGAGAGTTTATCAAAGCAAGATTTAGAAAAGGGCACCGATTATTTTAAAGTCATGCATGAAAACTTGGAAAGTCTTGTCGAGGGATTGTCACTCTAATGATTGAAAAACGAAAGGGTGTAAGTATACTCACAGTGCTTGCACTCTTTTTTTCCATTTCGCCCATTCACGCCCTATCTGAAAATGACTTTAAAAAAGATGAAGCATATTTCCATGACCTATGCTCTGGTCAAGCATCGCGGGAGCATGAAACCTTATGCAGTCAATTCACAGAGTATATTAATCAAAAAATAAGCGATTCCCAAACACGTCTTAAAGATATTGAAAAGCAAAAAGACGATATCAATACATCGATTGATACCCAACAGGAAACAATTCGAGTTTATCAAGAAGAGATTAATACCCTTTCCGCAACTGCTCGTGAATTAAAAAATTCCATTACCGCAATCAATGAAGACATCAAACAAACACAAATTAATATCGATGTCTATCAAAAAGAAATTGATGTGCTAAATGAAAAAGTAAAGAAAAACATTGCAACCTCTCAATCACAACTTTACGTCGATCCTCTAGTCGAGTTTGTCTTTGCGGCCGTCGATTTTGTCTCCCTCATTCGCCGTGTCGAAGGGATTGCGCGCATTAAGGAAAGCAATGATCTTACCGTAAATAAATTAATTGAAGCAAAGAAGGTTTTTGATTTAGAAAAAGAACATTTAAATCATCAACGCCAAGAATTAGAGAAAAAAAACAAGCTGATTGAAGAACAAGAAACGATTAAGAAAGCATACATGGAAAAAGTCAAAAAGACGATTGCCTCCTTGATGGAGAAAAACAAAGCACTCGAACTCCAATATGACGAACTCCAAGAAAAAATCGATCTTGACAGTCGCTTGTTAAGTCGAATCTCGAGTATTGAAGAAACCAATGGCTTTATTCGCCCCGTTGAAAGTGGATACTGGGTATCCGCAGGAACTTGGACTTATCCATGGGGTGGTCATCACATGGGGGTGGATTTAGCTTCCGTTACAGGATCGATTGGTCTCAATATATTGGCACCGGGGTCGGGACTTATAACGGCAGTTAATGGAGGGTGTCCCACATATGGATCGTATCCAAACGGCTCGTGTAATGGAGGATTTGGTAATTACATCACCATGATCTTTAAGACAAATGGTGTTGTTTATGGAGCGATGTTTGCTCATTTAAAAGAAGGAAGTATGACCGTTTCCCCAGGTGATATCGTTTCGGGCGGAACAGTGTTAGCGCAAATGGGTTCTTCAGGATTATCCATGGGACCCCATCTACATCATGAACTTTATTATCTCGGTGAAGATTCGATTGAAGCAGCATACGAGCGATGGGATCGGTCGGTAACCTTTGGTACAGGTGGTGCTTATTGGGGGAATGGGTGGAATATGCGCTGTGATACCAATGGTCGAAGTGTTCCATGTCGTGAAAACCCTATGACGATATACCAATACACACTTGGAGGTGAATATTGATGCGAAAATACCTACCTCACGGGGTCATCCTTCTAATCATCATTTTATGTTCGTTGTTATCGTATCACTTTCAAAATCATGCGGTTATGGCACAGTCCTTGGAAAGTAAACATGACGCTTTGTATCAAGGAACCGTAACAAAGGTCCGAACCGAAAAAGATGAAACAACGAAAATGACGAAGCTATTTTTAGAAGTATACTCTGAATCTTTTCCATATCTTAATAAAACAATTTCAATCGAACAATCCTTGAGTGAAAATACGGCTCAGGCCCTTCTTCCATTACAAAAAGGGGACTCTGTTCTATTGAATCAAACGACAAATGATGAGGGGGTCCAGTATACGCTCAATGGTCCAACCCGAAGCATGCGTGTATTTGTCGTGATTGGGATCTTTAGTATCCTCTTACTGGTTATTGCAAGAAAACAAGGTTTGAAAACGTTAATGTCGTTTGCGTCAACGGTTTTCGTGGTTGGAACCGTCTTTATACCTGGTATTTTAGCCCAACAAAATATGTATCTTTTGGTATTGGTTGTTGCGCTCTGCATTACCCTTCTATCATTTATCACATTGTCGGGATTCTCCAAGAAAACAATGGCTTCTATTATTGGGACACTGGGGGGTGTTTTGGTCGCAATCGTATCGGCAATGCTGATTGTCTTCTTTTTAAAGATTCGAGGTGCAGCGTCAGAAGAATACTCGTATATTGCGATGATGAATCGCGAACAGCCTTTCAATGTAAATCAAATTCTCTTCGGTGCTGTAATCATTGGGGGACTTGGGGCGATGATGGATATTTCAATGTCTATTGCTTCATCAATGTGCGAGATGATTGAAATCGAAGCGTCCTTACCAAGACGCGATCTCGTGAAAGCAGGCATGAACGTGGGCATTGATGCAATCTCAACCATGGTCACAACGCTTGTCTTGGCATATACAGGAGGTGCTTTGCCATCAATCATACTCTTAAATCTCTATCAGCGAAGTGGTACCTATATTCTCAATAGCTTATGGTTTTCCGTTGAAGTCCTCCAAGCACTTGTTGGTTCCATCGGCATGATGGCAGCCGTTCCATTAACCGTATATTTTATGAGTTGGATTCAAAAGCGTTTACAACGAAAAACGAATACGAAAACCTGTAGTTAAATGGTTGTATATCATAGTTTTTCATATCTATGTATGGTAGAATTATCATCAGTACAAATAGATGATAAGGGGTGTTTATATGAAAAAAACTATTGTACCAGAAGGATATCAGTCCAGACTTGGTGTTTATGACACACAAACTGCGATTGGATTTATTAAGCGTTGCTTCGAAGAGGCGCTCACAGGAAGTTTAAAATTAAAACGGGTTTCTGCGCCTTTGTTCGTGGCACGAAATTCGGGTTTAAATGATGACTTAAATGGTGTGGAGCGTCCGGTTCGTTTTGACGTTCCCTCACTGGATGCAGAGGGTGAAGTAGTACACTCCTTGGCAAAATGGAAACGCATGGCGTTACATCAATATGATTTTAGAGAAGGAAACGGTCTTTATACGGATATGAATGCAATTCGCCGTGATGAAGCGTTGGATAACATTCACTCAATTTATGTGGACCAGTGGGATTGGGAACGTGTGATTTCACGTGAACAACGTACGATAGATTATCTAAAAGAAACGGTTCAAAGCATTGTGAATGCGATCGTGGAAACTTCAAGTCGTTTACATACGAAGTATCAAGATGTGGATGTCATGATTGATTCAAATGTATCATTTATTACAAGTCAAGAATTGGAAGATTTGTATCCAAACTTGAGCTCTAAAGAACGAGAAAACGCATATGTTAAGGAACATCATACAACGTTTATCATTCAAATTGGTGATAAACTCAAGAGTGGAAAACCGCATGATAACCGCGCTCCGGACTATGATGATTGGTCTTTAAACGGAGATTTGTTGTTCTGGCATGAACCGCTTGGGATTGCACTTGAACTATCCAGCATGGGAATTCGTGTCGATCGCGAAGCGATGTTGTATCAACTTAAAGAGGCAAATCAAGAAGATCGCTTAAAATATGATTTCCATAAGATGATCGTAGACGATGAACTTCCACTAACAATTGGTGGTGGGATTGGTCAGAGCCGTATGTGTATGCTGTTATTGGGAAATGCACATATTGGTGAAGTTCAAGTAAGTCTTTGGGATGATGAGACTTTAGACACATGTAAAGGAAAAATAGAACTCTTATAAGTAAATAAAAAAACCTCTCAATGGATATCGAGAGGTTTTTTCGTGTTTAGAAAGCTGGTGAGAGTGTTGCGCTGTGTTCTTCTGTTAAGAATTTACGAACAGCATCACTTGTCATGGCTTTTTTTAGTGCTTGAATTTTCGCATCATCTTTATTATCTTCACGTGCTACTAATGAAATTGCATAATGTCCATCTGATTTTTCTAAAATTAGCGCATCACTTGGTGTGAGTCCAACTTGTTTAATATAAGTAGGATAGTTGAATACGAGATCGACTTCTTCATATGCTTGATTTAAAGTTAAGAGATCAACTTCAATAAACTGATAGTTTTTATGATCTGTTACGTCTTTAATCGTTGCATCATATTTAACACCATCTTTTAATGTGATGAGTCCAGCATCTTGCAAGATTAGAAGGGCACGAGCTTGGTTGACTGCATCATTTGGAATTGCGATTTTTGCGTCATCTTTAAGATCCTTAATGTCCTTAAGATCTTTTGAGTAGAAACCTACAATTGCATCATAGATTGGTTGAATGCCTACAAGGTTACCACTTTGACTCTTGTTGAACATTTCCATAAAGGGAACATGTTGGAAGAAGTTGGCATCGATTTCTTTATTATTAAGAGCAGTATTAGCTTGGGTATTGTCTGAAACGGATACAAGTTCAAGTTCATAACCGTCTTTTTTCAATTCCTCTTTAGCAATTTCGACAACATCGGTCATTGGCATCATATGTGATGCAACCTTTAACTTCATGTCATCTGGATTTTTTTTGGCGCCGCATGCGGTAAGCATGAGCATTGCTGTGAGTAATACAAGTCTTTTTTTAATCATCTTTTCTCCTTATCGCTTATCAATTCGTTTAGCGATTCTATTTCCTGTGAATTGAATCATCAGTACAAGAACAATCATAATGAGAATGGTTGCATACATGATTTGCCACTCAAATCGTTGATAACCATATCGCATTGCGAAGTCCCCGATTCCGCCGCCACCAACAACTCCCATTACCGTCGAGTAATTTACATAACTAATAATGGAAGATGTAAGTCCGAGGACAAGTCCTGATCGTGCTTCAACAAACAGAAATTTAAAAACAAGTTGAAACGGTGTTGCTCCAAGTGAGAGGGCACTATCAATAATTCCTTGAGGAACCTCGAGGAGTGCTTGTTCAACAAATCGAGCATACAATGCCGCTGCAACAAAACTCATGGGTACTGAGGCTGCATAAGTTCCAAGTGAAGTCCCAATTAAGAATCGAGTCACCGGAATCATAAACACAATAAATAATAAAAACGGAAACGAACGCACCACATCCACATATCCATTTAAGAAAAATGAAACAAATCGATTTTCGTAATACCCGTCTTTTCGGGTAAGGTAGATAAGTGTGCCCAGTGGTAATCCAATTAAAAGTGCAGATAGAATTGAAAATCCTAAAAGAATAAAGGTTTCGCTCAGTGCTTTAAGCAACTCAGCATGAAATTCAGCGTATATCGATATCATTGTAATAAATAGTCCTTTGCATGGATTGCGTAAGAGGGTGTTGGATTGTCTTCATCGTGACGATTTACTGAAATCACTTCATGAAGCGTTCCATTATCCAAAATCGCAACCCGATCACACAACATCTTCGCAACTTCTAATTCATGAGTAACAATCACAATCGTTGTGCCGAATTGTTGATTAATCTGTTTTAAAACCTCAAGAATTTCTTTGGTAGTATGAGGATCTAAAGCAGATGATGGTTCATCACAAATTAAAATCTTCGGTTTGGTAATCAATGCACGTGCAATGGCAACACGTTGACGCTCTCCACCACTAAGTTGTGCAGGATAGTGGTGGATCTTTGATTCGAGGTGTACAAAGCAAAGCGCTTCAGACACCACATTACAATCTTTATTCTTTGCAAGTCTTAGTGGCAAGGCAATGTTATCAAACACAGTACGATTCCCCAATAAATTGAAATTTTGGAAAACGACGCCAATCTCTTTACGAAGTGAACGCATTGCGTTACTTGAGAGTGATTTTAAATCGATGCCATCAACGTAAACGACACCATCGTCGGGCTGTTCTAATCCATTGATTAAACGCAGCGCAGTTGACTTACCGGCTCCGCTTTCACCAATAATTCCGAAAATTTCAGATTGTTTGATTTCAAATGAAACGTTGTCGAGTGCCTTGAATGTTTTGTTTTTACCTTGATAATGTTTAGAAACATTTTTAAACTCAATAATAATAAAACCTCCCAGCTCATTAACCCACCGTTATTATAGTGGCTTTATACCTGATTTTCACCTGATATACTCATAAAAAAACAATAAAATAACGTGATTTTACTAACAAAATGAGCGTTCTGAAGGTTCATAAATACAGACTCATGTATAATAATAAAAAAAGGAGAATGATAAACATGACATCGATTTATAAAACAACGGCAATCAATGAAACAACTGTGCCAAATCAAACTCGAATTGAAGACGGTCTAGCACTTACAATGACACCGCCTTTAGATCCTCAAGAAGGTTCGAATCCAGAACAACTTCTTGCAATGTCGTGGGCAACATGCCTTAATGCCACAAGTCAAGCACTCTTAAAAGCACGAAAACTCGAACATAATTCAAGAGTGCGTGTTGAGGTAGACCTCCATAAAGAGGCAAATGGAGTAGGATATTACTTCAGTGCCTATGCATATTTGGCCGTAGAGGGAATTTCCTTAGAAGAAAGTGAACGTCTTGTACGTCAAGCCCATGAACGATGCCCTGTATCAAAACTGATTCATGGCAACGAACATGTTGATGTATTTGTGGAAGCATACTAAGCAGTCGAAAGGACTGCTTTTTTGTATTATGTTATTTAATGTAAATTTGGGGAATGAAGCATTGTTTGCATAAAGACATGATATAATCAAAACGTAAAATGAGGTGGCATAAGGATGAAATTAGAAAATGAATCGTTACTTTTAGAATTTGATTGTAAAGGTGCAGAGCTTCGTCGCGCATTAAATAAAGAGACGCAAAAAGAATTAATGTGGAACGGTGATGCTGCATTTTGGGGACGTGTTTCTCCAGTCCTTTTCCCCATTGTAGGAAAAGTATTTAATGGAAAATATACAATCGATGGTCAAGACTATCAATTATCGCAACATGGTTTTTTAAGAGACCAAGAATTTGAAGTTGTACGTCATACTGAAAATGAATTTGTATTTGAGTTTCACAGTAATGATTCACTGTTGGAAGTATATCCATACAAACACAAAGTACAAATTGCTTATAAATTAGATGGAAAACGGATCACTGTAACGTGGCATATCTTTAATAAAGATGAGAACGAAATGTTTTATGCCATTGGAGCACATCCTGCTTTTCTACTTGATGATGAAGATGATTATGAGTTTGTCTTTGAACAAACTGAAAACGTTCATCAATACGGACTCAAAGAAGGCTTTATTGATGGAAAGGCTCCCGTTCAATTAGATCGACTTGAGGTGAATGAAGCAAACTTCAAGGATACAACCTTAATCTATGATCATACTTCAGAAGTGACATTAATAAACAAGAACACCCAAGAATCCGTTACGGTAGCTTACGAAGGCTTTGACTACTTAGCGTTATGGCGTCCTTGTAAGGAAGGTGTAATGGCACCTTTTGTATGTATTGAGCCTTGGGTAGGTATTGCGGATGAATACGGTGGATACCCTGATATTCGTGAAAAGCTTGGAATTAAGCGTCTTCAGAAAAGTGATGACATTGTGCATCAATATACGGTGACGTTTCAATGAAGCAAAAATTTATTCAAATGATGCAGGGCCGTTATGGAACGGATAAACTGAATCAACATCTTCTTTATTTAGGTGTGGTTGTGGCGATTGTTGGGATTTTTACCCGACAAGTTTGGTTGCAAGGGGTTTGGTTGTTACTTTTAGTTTATGTCTATTACCGTACCTTCTCGCGTAAGATTCAAAAACGATATCAAGAGAATCAAGCGTATCTTACATTTTTAAGTAAAGGAAACGCGAAATGGAATCGCATTAAGTCATGGCCGAAGTATAAATATTTCACATGCAAGACGTGCGAAACCCGACTTCGTGTTCCGCGACGAAAAGGAAAAATTGAGATTACGTGTCCAAACTGTAAAACAAAATTTGACGCAAAATCATAAAACTTACTAAATTCGTGATAGTTTTCACAATGAAAACGCTTAACTTGTTTCATCCTCACGAATTTAGTTTTTATTTGCGCTTTTTTACGTTCATTTGTTTGAGTCAGCCTTTGATCCAACATACAATATGTATGTGAAAGAAATAACAAGGGAGGTCACATACCATGACAACTAAAAAAGTAGAATTGGACAACGAAGTCAATGAACTCGTTGCGAATGCTCAAAAAGCATTAAAAGGTTTTATGGATTTAAATCAAGAACAAGTCGATTATATCGTTGCGAAAGCAAGTGTTGCTGCACTCGATCAACACGGTGTTTTAGCGCAACTTGCTGTTGAAGAAACAGGACGAGGCTGTTTTGAAGACAAAGCAACGAAAAACTTATTTGCATGTGAACATGTTATTAACCATATGCGTCACCTTAAAACAGTTGGTGTTATCAGTGATGATGACATCACAGGGATTACCGAAATTGCTGATCCAGTAGGGGTTATTTGTGGAATTACACCCGTTACAAACCCAACATCAACTGCAATTTTCAAATCATTAATCTCACTTAAAACAAGAAATCCAATTATTTTCTCATTCCACCCATCTGCACAAAAATGTAGTATTGCGGCTGCGAAAGTTGTTTATGAAGCTGCAGTTGCTGCAGGGGCTCCTGAACACTGTGTTCAATGGATTGAACGTGGATCAAAAGAAAAAACAGATGAGCTGATGAACCACGACGGTGTTGCGACAATTCTTGCAACCGGTGGTAATGCAATGGTTCGTGCTGCTTACTCATGCGGTAAACCTGCACTTGGTGTTGGTGCCGGAAACGTTCCTGCATATATTGAAAAATCAGCAGATGTTGCCCAAGCTGTTAACGATATTGCCCTATCAAAATCATTTGATAACGGAATGATCTGTGCTTCAGAGCAAGCTGTGATTATTGACGTAGACGTTTATGATGAAGCCATAGAAAAATTCAAAAAATACGGTATGCACTTCCTCTCAGCTACAGATAAGAAAAAAGTTGAGAAATTTATGTTCGGAGTTTCAAGTGGCGATGCAAATGTTCTTGAAGCAAAATTAAATCCAAATGTTGTAGGGAAAGATGCAACATGGATTGCTGAACAAGCAGGGATTAAAGTGCCTTCAAATACAGTAATCTTAGCCGCAGAATGTAAAGAAGTAGGACCTAACGAAGTTCTAACACGTGAAAAATTATCACCAGTTCTTGCAGTCTTAAAATCAAAAGACAGCGATGAAGGAATCAGCTTAGCACGTCAAATGGTTGAATTTGATGGATTGGGTCACTCAGCAGCAATCCATACAAAATCAAAAGAACTTTCCGAAAAATTTGGAGAAACTGTTCCTGCAATTCGTATTATCTGGAACTCACCATCAACCTTTGGAGGAATTGGTAACATCTATAATGACTTTATTCCTTCATTAACACTTGGTTGTGGTTCATACGGACATAACTCAGTAGGCGATAACGTAAGTGCAGTTCACCTCTTGAATATTAAAAAGATTGGGAGACGTAATAACAATATGCAATGGTTCAAAGTACCATCAAAAATTTATTTCGAAAGAAACTCAATTCAATATTTAAAATCAATGCGTGATGTTGAACGTGTATTCGTTGTAACAGACCGTGCTATGGTTGATTTAGGTTACTACAACTTAATTGTTGAACAACTTAATAAACGTCGTAACAAAGTTCAAATTCAATTATTCTGCGATGTTGAGCCAGATCCATCATTAAACACTGTTAAACGTGGCTATGAAATGATGAAATCATTCCAACCGGATACAATTATTGCTTTAGGTGGTGGTTCACCAATGGATGCCGCTAAAGGTATGTGGATCTTCTATGAACATCCAGATGTAGACTTTAACGATCTTAAACAAAAATTTGTGGATATCCGTAAACGTGCATTCCGTTACCCAGACTTGGGTGAAAAAGCACAACTTGTATGTATCCCAACAACTTCCGGTACCGGTAGTGAAGTTACACCATTTGCAGTTATCACCGATACAGATGCAAATAAGAAATACCCACTTGCGGACTACTCACTTGTTCCAACTGTTGCGATTGTTGACCCAATCTTCACAACAAACCTTCCTGCATCCGTAACTGCAGATACAGGTCTTGATGTATTAACACATGCTACAGAAGCATATGTTTCAAACTTCGCAAATGACTATACAGATGGTCTTGCAATTCAAGCCATTAAAATGGTCTTTGAAAACCTTGAACGTGCAGTTCATAACGGAAAAAACGACTTGGATGCGCGTGAAAAAATGCATAATGCTTCAACCCTTGCAGGGATGGCATTTGCGAATGCATTCTTAGGTATGAGTCACTCATTAGCACATAAAATTGGTGGTAAATTCCACGAAATGCCTCACGGACGAATTAATGCAATTCTCTTACCTTATGTTGTACGTTATAATGGTACACATCCAGAAAAACCTTCATTATGGCCAAAATACAATGTATACCGTGCCCATGAACGTTATGCTGAATTAGCACGTATCCTTGGCTTACCTGCAAGCACAACCGAAGAAGGTGTTGAAAGTTATGCGCAAGCATGTCATGACTTAGCCGTTCGTTGTGGTATTAAGATGAGTTTCCAAGAACAAGGTGTTAATGAAAAAGCATTTATGGCTGAAACAGAAACCATTGCTTATCTTGCATACGAAGACCAATGTTCACCATGTAACCCACGTCTTCCACTTGTTAAGGATATGAAGGAAATTATTGAACATGCTTACTATCCTGCAGGAAAAATTCCTACAAAAACAAAAAAATAATTTAACGATTTAAAAAAGCATCGCTCTACCGGTGCAAAGAAAAAGCCCACATCAGCAGATGTGGGCTTCCTAAATTCAAATCTCAACCGCACCACCCAAGGTGCGGTTGTTTTTGTATAATAAAAGGAGCCCACCCGACTAAAAGGAGCTCCCATATGAAGTATAAACAATTAGATAAAAAAATGAAAGA
>NZ_SCFT01000023.1:0-15912 GCF_016617655.1 Erysipelothrix sp. strain 2 (EsS2-7-Brazil) | reverse complement strand
GGTCTTTCATTTTTTTATCTAATTGTTTATACTTCATATGGGAGCTCCTTTTAGTCGGGTGGGCTCCTTTTATTATACAAAAACAACCGCACCTTGGGTGGTGCGGTTGAGATTTGAATTTAGGAAGCCTCAACATCAATGTGTTGAGGCTTTACTTTTGTAACGTTATAATTTTTTGGACTTAAGTGTATAAATGGAAAGAATGATTAGTGTACTTGCTAGTATTAAAAAGTATCGTGGCATCAAAAGCATACTACCCGTATGAAGTTTTGCCATAATACGAACTAACAAGCTAATACATAGGTAGTAACCCAGACTGAATAGGGAACCTGCGGTTCCGTAAACATCTTCGAAGCCATTTAGAGCTAAACTGATTGCATTGGATAGTGAAATGGCTGTACCAAATCTAACAACAATCATTCCTGCAATATAAAACACAAGAGATGGATTGTGTGAAGCAAAAACCATGGTTAAACTACCGAGTCCGAAAACAATATTACCAATGAGCATGATGCGTTCGGGTTTATAGTGTTTTAAAAGCATTTGAGTTAAGAGCGCCCCCAGGATTGTAGATATTGCGAAAAACACACTGTAACTTCCAATTTCTGTAAGCGAACGGTTGAAAAATGCTTGCAGGATTATAGGTGCTTCCACATAGTAACAGGACATTACCGCGTTCATAACCGCAATAAAGAATCCGTAGATCCAAACTGTTGGGGTTCTAACTAACCTTAAAAAGACTTTGAGAACACTATTTTTTGGTAAGTCTTCTTGAATACGTGTTTCGGGTAATTTGTTGTAAGCGAGAACAAGTATGCTCAGTCCTAATACAACTAATAGTGCGAGTAAAGAATATAGGGTGTAGCGTTCCACAATAAATCCACCGAGTATGGGTCCTAAACCTGGAACAAAAGCTAAGCCAACAGATACTTTTGAAAATAATTGATTGCGCACATTCGGTGAAAATGCTTCACGTAAAATTGTTTGTGTTGTAACTGAAGTAGTAGCAATTCCAAAGGCTAAAATTGCACGACCCATAACAAATAAAGTGAAATTAGATGCTATAAATACTAAAGAAGCACCAATTAAATATATGGACAATCCATACATCATTGCCGGTCTTCGTCCGTGGGAATCAGAATAGGTTCCCCAAAAGAGAACACCGCAAGCAAATACTAGAAAATAAATGCTAATGGTATTTTGGGCACTGTTTGGACTTACAGAAAATGTTTGCATGACATGCTGTAAGGATGGCGCAAATAATGCCTCATGAAGTTGGGGAAATCCCAATAGTATAATTATTAATAAAAATGTTGTTCTGAATTTACGATGTTTTTTCTCAAAAAATAGTCCTCCTATCGATTCGAACGTTGAAAAAAAACATCTAAGTCGGGTAGGGGCGCAATTTTTTTAATGATTGAAGTGAATGTCATCATTAATGCTCCTTTGTCTAGGATTTACTATACCATATCTAACTCCAAATAAGCGAAAGAAAAAGCACATTTAGATGTGCTTTTTTGTGTTTGAGAATGGTTTTATCTTATTGAACCAATCATCATTCGGAACAATACCAAGTGTTATTTCGAGATGTCCACCACGCATGATTGTATCGTGCTCCAGGATACAATCATGATAAGGAATTCCGTTGAACAGAATCTCGTTTATAAAATTACATTGCGGATGATTGTTGTGGGTAGTGATATTGAAGGTATTACCATTACTTAGGTGGATTTGCGCAGAATCTAGAAGCGGTATTCCAATCACATACTCTAAACTACCAGGGCATACGGGATAGAATCCGAGAGCACTGAAGATATACCAAGCACTCATACTGCCATTATCTTCATCACCTGGAAAACAATCTGTAAAACAGTGAGTCATTAATTGTTTTAATAAAACCTGACTTGAACTTGCTTGATTTGCGTAGGTGTAGAGATAAGGGATATGGAAGGATGGTTGGTTTGAGATTGCCATTTGCCCAAAATCAATTGCGGCCATTTCACTCATCTCATGTATTTCAAAACCATAACTTCCTACATCGAATGTTGGTTTTTGATTTACGAGTTCATTTAACTTTTGTGTAAATGGGACGGGTCCACCATAAAGGTTGATCAGTCCTTGGATGTCGTGGTAAACGCCAAAACTGTTATGCCATGCTGAACCTTCTGTATAAGCACCTCCCCATCGATGGTTGTTGAAGGGTTCTTCGAGGTTTCCGGATGTATCGCGTGGTCGCATGAATCCGGTCTGTGGATCAAAAAGGTTTTGGTAATTGTAAGAACGTTTGAGATAGGTCTCTGCCTGCTCGGGTTTTCCGCAATACGTTGCAACTTGCGCGATACAAAAGTCAGAGTACGCATTATCGAGCGTTTGATTGACACTTTCGTGATAGTGATTCGGTACGTATCCGTACTTAAGATAGTCGCGAACGGCTCGACGTCCATAATTCGCATTGGATGATTCTTCAGAAGCTGCATGAATCATAAATGCAAGGAGTTGATCCGCATCTTCAGTTCCAATGCCTTTTAAGATGGCATCACATATTACTGCATCTATGAGCGTTCCTGGCATGAGTCCACGTTCATCGGGAGAAAGCCATTTGGGCAAATAACCGGTATTGTTGGCGTGGTTTAAAAATCCTTTTAGACTTAATGCATATTGATCAGAATTCACAAGACTCATAAGAGGGAAGACTGTTTTATATGTGTCCCAAAAGCCATTGTTGGTAACCATATAACCCGGTTTGGTTTGTTTTGCCATTGTATTATAATGACAAGGTTTCATATTTTCATCGTATTCGTAAAAAGTCATTGGAAATAAGTGTGCACGATAGAGACAGTGTCGAAACATTTGACTTTGCGAAGGGTTGTGATGATTAAACGTAATCCGATCAAGATTTTGTGTCCAAAGTATTTGGGCGTGATCACACATGGCGTCGAAATTATCAATTTCCCGAGTTTGGTTCAAGTGTGCTTGATTGAGTGATTGATGGGAAAAAGCAGCGTGAATCTGTAAGTTGTTGGCGTCGGATTTGAAAACATAAAAATCCTTTTCTTGAATCAAGGTCCCAGGCTGAGTCATTGTGAATACAAAATACATCTTAAGATTTGGGTCCTCACATCCAGAAGGATTCGATACCCAACCGACTAGGTTTTGACCGTCTTGAGAAATATCAATCTCGTTGATGGCGCTGAATGCTACAGAAATGGCTTGTGAGCCTTGTAGTCGTATAGTAGCCCCATACATTGAAGGTGTTAATTCACTTGTGAGTTGATATCTCGGACTGTAGAGTTTTAGATAATGTGGTTCGAAAATTGCTTCCTGTTTGCGATATGTGGATTGAATGTCATAAAGTGAATGGATGCGTTGGTCTCCAGAGAAGGGACTGATCAACATGGACGAAAAATCCCCCATCCAAGGACTGGGTTGATGCGTTACCCGAAAACCTTGAAAGGTCTCTGTTTCCGGGTGGAACCACCAACTTCCTTTGGATCCATCAGTTTGTGGGGCGAAGTAATTCATTCCAAAGGGTACACCTGTATAGGGTAGAGCATTACCTCTTGAAAAGCTGTGTTGATTATTGGTACCAATGCGTGTATCGATATTAAGTGATTTCATAGAGTCTCCTTTAATTCGTAGAATTTCGCTTTATAAGATTTACGTCAAGGACTTGACGGGATACCGGATGACTTGGATTTTTAATTCGTGAAAGTAACTCATTCATGGCGACACGTCCTATCTCCTCAAAATTTTGAGCGATGGTTGTAAGAGGAGGATCAACATATGCGCTTGCTTGTGTATTATCGAATCCAACAATCTTTAAGTTTTGAGGAATGAGAAAGCCGAGGTGTTTGAGTTCAGCCATTAAGGTTAGAGCTAAAATATCATTGCCACACACAAGTCCGCAATGCTTGGATTGTAGTCTTTCTAAGAAGTCTGAATCTAAGGTTCGATCAGATGGGGACCATAAAATTGGATTTTGATGCGTGTAATCAGATGATTCTGACAGTGCTCTTAAATAACCGAAGTAACGGGTTCGTATGGAAGAGACATTTTCAATGTCTTCCGAAGTCACAAACAACACTTCATCCACACCTTGTTCCATTAAATGTTTGGTTGCCTCATAGCCGCCTTGATCGTTATTTGAAACAACCGTCGTAATGGGCATCCCGGAAACTTCTTTGTCTAAAATAACGACGGGAATATTTCGTGCATAGAGGGTAAAGACCGCCTCCAATGCATCGTGATTGTCGGTGGGATAGAAAATGACTCCAGCATAATCATCGTATTGTGTTTCTAAATCGTATCGTTGAATATGCAAGCGATAAGGTGTTCCTTGAAGCGCTTGAAGCATTCCGGACGTGTAATCACCAAAATTCGAAGCATCGGGGAAAGGCATCATAAATAATAAATCATAGACATCTTCGGATGTTTTTTTTGTATTGGATTCTGCTACAAAACTCCCCTTTCCTTGAACGCGATAAATTAAACCATCTTGTTCAAGTTCGTTTAGGGCTCGTTTTGATGTAATACGGCTTACGCCATAAGTGGTGGAAAGTTCAAGTTCTGTCGGTAATTGACTGTGTACCGATAAGGTTCCGTTCATGATATCTCGTTGGATATCGTTTTTTATTTTTTCATATAAGGGTTTTGTCATGATTCGCACCTCTATCTAGTTGATATATCATATCGAAATTATAGCATGTTTAAGGCTTAAATCAATCCAATAAAACTTACTTAAAAACCTATAATTTGTCCATTATTTTAAATGTTGGTATATCATACAATGATTGTGTAAATAGTAATCATAAAATGATATATCAACTAGGAGGGTTTATGACAACTTACAATACGGTACCGCAATCAGTAGAGAAGCTGATTCGCGAAATTCAAACGCAATGTGGTGAAGAACATAAAGCTTGGGGAGAAATATTTGAAAACGTCTTTTCCAATACATTACTCACAACGGTTAAACGGATTGCAGAAGATGATACGTTTGTTTTAACGGGTGATATACCTGCGATGTGGCTTCGCGATTCTACAGCACAAATTCGCCCTTATTTAGTTCTCGCGAATGAAGATGAGTCCATTAAAGAAATGATTCTAGGGTTGATCAATCGTCAAATTTTCTGTATTAACCATGAACCGTATGCGAATGCATTTAATGAGAGGGAAAATGGAGCAGGTCACCAAACGGATAACACTTACATGACACCGTTTATTTGGGAACGTAAATATGAGATCGATTCTTTATGTTACCCGATTCAATTGTCCTATCTCTATTACCAAACTACTCAAGATACTCGGGTATTTAGTGAAGCTTATACGCAAGCAGTACGTTCAATTTTAGATGTATGGGAAACAGAACAAAATCATGAAACATCTCCATATACGTTTACGCGTCCAACAGATCGTCCTGAGGATACTCTAGTAAATGAAGGTCGCGGAACACCTGTAGCTTATACAGGGATGACATGGTCTGGTTTTAGACCAAGTGATGATGCGTGTGAGTATCACTATCTTGTGCCCTCAAATATGTTTGCGGTGGTTGTTCTGGAATATATAGAAGAAATATACTCTGATATTCTAAAGGACTCGGAAATTGTAGAGCGGGCACAAAAACTTCGTAATGAAATTAAAGAAGGAATTGAATCGTTTGGCGTTGTGGATACAGATTATGGATCAGTTTATGCCTATGAAGTGGATGGTCTTGGCAATTCGAGTCTGATTGATGATCCAAATGTTCCTTCACTTTTAGCAGCACCCTATCTTGGGTACTGTGCATGGGATGATCCAATGTATCTTCGTACGCGCAATCATATTCTAAGTCCATCAAACCGATATTTCGAATCGGGAACTTTCGCATCAGGGTGTGGAAGTTCTCACACACCTAAAGGTTATATTTGGCCAATTGCACTGGCAATTGAAGGATTGACTACACCTGTTCTCGAAGAGAAAAAGCAAATTATCGATACGCTTGTTAAAACGGATGGTGGTACGAAAATGATGCATGAAAGTTTTAATGTAGAAGATCCAACACAATATACACGTGAGTGGTTTTCTTGGGCAAACATGATGTTCTGTGAACTGGTTATGGACTACTTCGGAATTCGTGTTGGAAAGGAACAATAAAGATGAAAAAAATTGTACATATCATATCCCACAGTCATTGGGATCGAGAGTGGTATTTACCTTACGAGCAACACCATATGCGTTTAGTTGAACTTATTGATGATCTTTTGGATTTATTTAAAACAGACCCAGAATTTAAAAGTTTTCATTTAGATGGGCAAACCATTCCACTGGATGATTATTTGGCGGTACGTCCCCATCGTCGTCAAGAAGTTCTTGAGGCAACGCAATCTGGGAAACTAAAAGTGGGACCATTCTATATTCTGCAAGATGATTTTTTAATCAGCGCTGAGGCGAATACACGAAATATGTTGGTAGGACTTGATGAAAGTAAACAATGGGGAGAACCAGTAATGTTGGGTTATTTCCCGGATACATTTGGAAACATGGGACAAGCGCCACAATTGATGAAACAAGCAGATATTCATGCGGTTGCGTATGGACGTGGAGTAAAAACGACTGGATTTAATAATGTTGTTGTGGATGAGACTTATGTTTCCAATTACTCCGAACTTATGTGGGAAGGTGCAGATCAAACTGAAATTTTCAGTATTCTTTTTGCGAACTGGTATAGCAATGGTAATGAAATACCCGTTGAAAAAGATGCAGCCCAAGCGTTTTGGAATCAAAAACTTGCGGATGTTGAGAAGTATGCATCCACACGTCATCTCCTCATGATGAATGGTGTTGATCATCAACCTGTTCAAAAAAATGTTGCGGAGGCCATCCGCCTTGCGAACGAGCTATATCCAGACTATGAATTCATTCACAGTAATTTTGATGATTATCTTAAAGCTGTGATGGCTGAATTACCCAATGATTTGGGAAGGGTAAAGGGTGAGCTTACAAGTCAAGAAACGGACGGGTGGTATACTCTTGCGAATACGTCGTCGTCACGTGTTTATTTAAAACAAAAGAATACAGAAGTACAAAATCTTCTTGAACTTGTTGCGGAACCTCTCGCTACAATGGCAATGGAAAATGACTATCCACATGACATGCTTCGTTATGCGTGGAAAACATTAATGCAAAATCATCCTCATGACAGTATTTGTGGTTGCTCGGTTGATGCAGTTCATCGCCAAATGATGACCCGTTTTGAAAACGCTGAAGAAGTTGGAGTCTATGTCAAAGATCTCGCGTTGGATCATTTAGAGAAGCAAATGGATACATCGATGTTCCCAGAGAACAGTCGTCCATTTACAATTTTTAATACACTTGGAATCAAACGCTATGAAACAGTGACAATCACTCTTGAATTGGAGCGCTTAGACTTTAACCGCGAACAACCAGACCAGTTGTATAAGGAACTTGAAGCGAAAGTTCTTCCAAACTTATGTGTTCAAGATGAACAAGGACATAAGATTGAAGCAGAAATATTAGATTCGTGGGTACAGTTTGATTATGACCTACCAAAAGATGGTTTCCGCGTTCCGCATATGTCCAAACGCGTTAAGGTGAGATTATCTTGTGAACTGCCGGCCCTAAGTTGGAAATCGTTTGCACTGGTTGAGGGAGAAAATACGATTGATTGCGCTGAAGAACTTATCGAAAAGAACGTGCTCGAAAATCAATTTTTAAAAGTGACCATTCATGAAAATGGAGCGGTTGATGTTTATGACAAAGCGAATCATAAGTCATACTTAGATGTCTTTTATTACGATGATGCGGGTGATATTGGAAATGAATACATTTTTAAACAACCTTATGGGGAGCAAACACTTACAAGTCGTAATGTTCAAGCAACAATTGAAGAACTTGAACGAAGTCCACTGGTTCAACGTGTCGCTATGACTCAAAATCTTGATATTCCTGTAAGTGCCGATGAATCTTTATTGTACGAACAAATTTCGGTTACAGAAATGCGCCAACGGAACGCTAAACGAAGTCTAGAAACAGCACCGCTCGCAATTACTACAGAATTCACATTAGAAAAAAACAGTCCGGTTCTAAAAATTGATACCCGATTTACAAATGAAATGAAAGATCATCGTTTGCGTGCTTGTTTTGATGTTGGATTTAAAACAACACATCATCAAGCAGAAAGTATCTTTGAAGTGGTTACTCGTCCTAATGCGGTAAGCAAATCTTGGGAGAATCCTTCGAATCCCCAACACCAACAAGCTTTCTGTGGTCTCTATACACACGGACAAGGCGTGGTTATTGGGAATATTGGTTTGAATGAATATGAAATAGTCAATAACGACACAATCGCTGTTACATTACTTCGAAGTGTTGGGGAAATGGGAGATTGGGGATACTTCCCTACACCTGAAGCACAATGTTTGGGTGATCATCATACGACACTCTATTTTGGATGTCATAACGATACGAATCGTGTGAATATGTATCAAACTGTGAAAGCAAAACAAGTTGGATTCCAAGTGAAGCAATGCAAGCATCATCAAGGAATTCTTGCCCCAACCCATACTTATCTAAGCTTAAAGAGTCAAAGAATGTGGATGACTGCTTTAAAACGTAAAGAGCATGGGAAAGATCCTATTGTACGTTTATTCAATATGGAATCGGAATACAGTGATGCTTTGGAGGTTTGTCTGCCAAATCATACGGTGATGAAATCAGATGTTTTAGAACGAGATAACGGAGTTTTTGATGGCATCATAAAGCCGGCAGAAATTGTGACCCTTCGTTTTAAAAAGGAGGGACAATGATGAAACCGACCAATGATTTCAGTCTTCCAAAGCATTTCTGGTTTGGGGCAGCAACGTCTGCTCCCCAAACAGAAGGTGCAGCGGATGTCGATGGAAAAAGTCCAAGTACATGGGATATGTGGCATAAATTGGAACCAAATCAATTTGATCAAGAAATAGGACCAAATCAAACAAGTGATGTTTACCATCATTACCGCGAAGATGTGAAACGCATGCAAGCGATGAAATTAAATTCATTTCGCACATCCATTGCGTGGACGCGCCTTTTACCTGATGGTGAAACCTTAAATCAGAAAGCTGTCACATTTTATAGAGATTATTTCAGTGCCATGTTAGAAGCGGGTATTGAACCGGTGATTAATCTCTTTCATTTTGATATGCCTTGGTGGCTCATGGAAAAAGGTGGCTGGGAGTATGAGGGTATAAGCGATTCATTTGCTTACTATGCTTCAGTCTGTGTTGAGACTTTTGGAGATTTGGTCACATATTGGACAACGTTTAATGAGCCTATTGTGCATGTAGAGTGCAGTTATCTTTATGGATATCACTACCCTGCAATCCATGATTTTAAGAAGGCAATTCATGCGGGCTATCAAACAATCTTAGCGCATGCGAAAGCGATTCAAGCGATGCGCGCTGTGAAACCCGACGCCAAACTCGGTACAATTCTAAATTTAACGCCAGTCTATGGTAAAAGTGTTCAGGAAGAAGATTTGAAAGCGCAGGAAGCAGCCGACTTACTCAATACCAAAAGTTTTCTTGATGGTATGGTACTTGGAACCTTTTCCGAGCCCTTGAAGGCGTTACTCCTTGAACATGATTTAATGCCAGATACAAATCCTGAAGATTTAGAAATTATTTCCGATGTTAAACTGGATTTTATCGGAGTGAATTATTATCAACCGCGTCGTGTTCAAGCACCCACAACATCAAAAACACCTGCACAAGATCCAGAAGATCTCTATATTCCGTATATATGGCCCGAACGAAGAATGAATCCCTATCGGGGATGGGAAATCTATCCAGAAGCATTGAGTGATATCGCAACGCTAATAAAGGATGAGTATCACAACATACCCTGGTACTTATCTGAAAATGGTATGGGTGTAGCAGATGAGATGCGTTTTGTCGATGAAGACGACGTAATTCAAGATGATTATCGTATCGAATTTATTTATGATCACTTGAAGGTTTTAGAACAAGCCATTGCGGATGGCGCAAATTGCTTTGGTTACCACTTGTGGACATTTGTGGATTGTTGGTCGTGGCTAAATGGTTATCGCAATCGCTATGGTTTTTATCGTATTGATCTTAAAACTCAAAAACGTTTTCCAAAACAGAGCAGTTTTTGGATGCGTGCGGTGATTGAACACCATCAAAAGGGGGAATAAGCGATGAAATATTTTGTATTTGATTGGGGTGGAACCTCTGTGAAATATGCATTATGGGATGGCGATACTTTAAGCGATCCAGGTTCTTTTAAAACCCCTTCCACTTGGGAACAACTGAAAAACGAGATGTTAGAACGCGTTAAACCTTACCAAAATACTGTTCAAGGTATTGCGATATCATCACCCGGAAGTGTTGATATCAAACAAGGTATTATTGGGGGCCTAAGTGCAATCGACTATATCCATAATTTTAAAATTGTAGAGGAAATGGAATCACTGTTTGGACTTCCTGTAAGCATCGAGAATGATGCAAACTGTGCAGCACTTGCGGAGTCTTGGCGTGGTGTCGCAAAAGACATGAAAAATCTTCTCTTCGTCGTGATTGGCACAGGCATTGGCGGTGCGGTCATTGTAGATGGTGTGTTGCAACGGGGGTCACAACGATTTGCGGGTGAATTTGGCTGCATGATTTTTGACGGTGAAAATACATGGAGTATGGCTGCGACGGCCGTACACATGGCTGAACGATACTGTCTACGCAAAGGACTTGAAATGGATGCATTAACGGGAGAAACCGTATTCCAACGTGCGCAGCACGATCAGATTGCTTTAGAAGAAGTCAATAAGTTTTATGATGCGCTTGCACTTGGTCTGTACAATCTTCAGTTCACATTAGATCCAGATTGTATTGTCTTAGGTGGTGGGGTATCAAAACATCCTGATTTAATTCCCGAACTAAATCAACGCATTAATCGCTTATTACAAGAGGCCCAACTTGATGAGCTAAAAATCAATCTCAAACCTTGTTCGTACCATAATGATGCGAATTTAATTGGCGCGGTAGCATCGCATTTAAGTCAATGTGGAGGTGAAAATCATGAAATATGCGATTAGTGTTGATATTGGAGGAACCAATACACGTGTGGCTTTAGTTGATGAAGCTGGAGCGATTCTTAAACGAAATATGTTTTCAACAGATTCAAATGATCCTGAAGCGAATCTTATGAAAATTCATGAAATTGTGAAGGCGTTTGACACACCTATCCTTGGAGTTGGGATGTCGTGTCCAGGACCCTTAGATCTAAAAAAAGGTATCGTATTGACCCCTCCTAATTTAACGGGATGGCACGGTTTTCCCTTAAAAGAATATGCGGAATCACTTTTCGATTGTCCAGTGTTTGTGGAAAACGATGCCAATCTTGCAGGCCTTGCTGAGGCATGTTTAGGTGCAGGGCAAGGCTGTGAAGTTGTTCAATTTTTAACGATAAGTACCGGAGTTGGCGGGGGTTTGATTATTAATCAGAACATATTCCAAGGCGCTCACGGTTTTGCGCAAGAAATTGCGAACATCATTCTTGTTCCTGGAGGACATCAATTAAAACCACTGATGCCTGGAAGCTTAGAATCAATGTGCAGTGGCACTGCAATACTAGCTCGTGCTCAAGCAGAGGGGCTAGATGTAAATCATGCAGGCGATGTGGTGACTTATGCGAAAAAGGGAAATCGTGAAGCACAAATCATTCTTGATGAAAGCAAAGAATACCTTGCAAATGCACTTGCGGGGATGATTGGCATGATTGACCCAGACATTATTGTTTTAGGAGGCGGTGTGGCACTGAAAATCGACGGATATGTTGAAGAAGTTTCACAGCGTGTTAAAGAAAAAGTTTATGAGGTTCAAAAAGAAAACGTACGAATCGAGAAAGCAAAACTGGGTGATGACAATGGCATCATCGGTGGCGCATTACTTGTGTTTAATTCACTTTCATAAGTGTTGTGGTTGGCCACAACACGTGACCAACCTTGAGGGAGGTTAATATGGCTGTAATTAAACTAAGTCCTGCATTTAAAGATTATCTTTGGGGTGGGACACGCTTAAAAGAAATGTATCAAAAACAAACAGATTTAGATATTGTGGCAGAAAGTTGGGAAGTATCGACACATCCTGATGGTCCCAGTTATGTTGTAAGTGGCGTGGATGAGGGCAAAACACTGACTGAATACATAAAATATTATGGTACCCAAATTTTGGGTACACATGCTCAAGATTTTGATTTCTTCCCGATTCTAGTTAAATTTATCGATGCGAAAAAGGATCTTTCGATTCAAGTACATCCAAATGATGACTATGGCCTCAAGCATGAGGGGGAATACGGAAAAACAGAAATGTGGTATATCGTTGAAGCAGAACCCGATTCCGCTATTTACTATGGAACCAAAAATAAAATCAGTCGTGATGATTTTGCGCAAGCAATTGAAGCGAATACGGTACTTGATGTTTTAAACCGTGTACCTGTTAAAAAGGGTGATGTAATCTTTGTGGAAGCAGGAACCATTCATGCCATTGGCGCAGGAATTGTTATCTGTGAAATCCAACAGAATTCCAATACAACCTACCGTGTTTATGATTATAACCGAAAGGATGTCTACGGTAATCTTCGTCCACTACATTTAAAACAAGCTTTAGATGTTTCAAACTTAAAACCACTGGATACCGACTTCAAACCCCAAGGCGACCTTGAAGTCCATAATAATTATCAAAAACAATGCCTTGTATCATGTCCCTACTTTCAAACTTCAAAAATGAATCTATCGGGTGCTTTCGAGTATGTCGTAGGTCCGGAGAGTTTTGAAGCGTGGGTCGTATTAGAGGGGTCGATGGATGTGATTCATCAAGAACAGAAACTATCCCTTCTACCAGGAGAAACACTCTTCCTTGAGGCCAATACAAAGGATATCCACATTTCTGGAACAGCAACATGCTTATCAATATCTGTTTAAAGTGCCGTGTGCACTTTTTTTATTGGGGTATCTCAAAGCAGGAATGTTTAGAAACTGCTATACTATGAAAGTATGGTTGTTGGAGGTAAATATGAGTAAACCAATTAATGTATATGTTATTAGACATGGAAAAACGATTTTTAATAATTATGATCGCATGCAAGGGTGGAGTGATACCCCTTTACTTGAAGAAAGTGAAGTGCTTGCACGTCAATTAGGAAAAAACTTAAAAACAATTAATTTTGATGCAATTTATTCAAGTGACAGCGGTCGTGTATACCAAACGCGTGATTGTATTGCGGAAGGTTACGGCCATGCTTTACCAATGCAAGCCGACCGTCGATTCCGTGAATTCTTTTTTGGTCATTTTGAAGGGGTTCCGGTTGTGGAATTGTGGAATAAAATCGCAAAGGATCGCGGGTATGATAACTTTGAACACTTACAAAAAGAAGTGAATATGATTGATCGTCTCGACTGGATTCATCAATTTGAAGATTGTGGTGCGGAATCTGCCGCTGATTTTGAAAAACGCATAGTAGCGGGTCTTGATGATGCATTGGAAGATGCACGAAAACAAGGCTATGAAAACGTGATGCTTGTTTGTCACGGTGCGGTTTGTGCACAACTATTTAAGTTGTATACAGAGGGTGTCTGGCTCAATCGAAGTCCAGAAAATCTAAGTGTCTCAAAACTTGTGTGTGACGAGGACTCGCGTATTTTTGAGTTTGTAAACAATACTCAAATTTTGAACCAATTGTAATGTAACTTATTTTTAATTATAATAAAAACAAAGAGGTGAAAGAATGAGTAAGCATTCTATGCACAGAAAACTAAAACTCAAACCCGTAACCATTGATGATATCGATCAGTTTAATGAATTGTTGCGGTATGTATTTCAAGTTACCGGGGAAGAAATAATCAGTTCGGGATATGAAGACGAAGATGAAATTGTACGTGCGAAACGTCCAATCTTGAGTCAAGCTGATGTTTTTGGTTGGTACAACCAAGATGAACTCGTATCGCAAATCGCAATCTATCCCTGTGAAGTGAATGTCCATGGGACCTTGTATCAAATGGGTGGTATTACAGGTGTTGGAACGTATCCTGAGTATGCCAATATGGGTCTTGTTCGAGAATTAATTCAAAAAGCGTTGGAATCCATGCGTGAGAATAAGCAATACATTTCGTATTTGTATCCTTATAGTATTCCATTTTACCGACATAAAGGTTGGGAGATTATTTCCGACCAAATGTCCTTTACCCTTAAAGACACTCAACTTCCAAAAACCGTTCCTGTCAAAGGACATGTTGAACGATTAGAAATTGATGACGAGGATGTTTATCGTGTCTATGATCAATTTGCACGAAATAACCATGGGGCCATGATTCGTGACCGTTTAGCGTGGGAGGAATACTGGCGCTGGGAAAATGAAGAAGATCGTTTTGCTGCGGTTTATTATAATGCGGATGAAGAACCCACCGGATTATGTTTTTATTGGATCTCGGATGAGATTTTCAATATTAAAGAGATGATTTTTATTAACCAAGATGCGCGTAAAGGTATTTGGAATTTTATTGCAGCTCATTTTTCGATGATTGAATCTGTGAGTGGTAAAAATTATTCGGGAGAACCGATTGCATTTTACTTAGAGGACAGCGATATTGTGGAAACAATTCAACCGTACTATATGGCTCGGATTGTGGATGTAGAAGGATTTCTTCGTAATTATCCTTTCGCGGATGTTTGTGAACCCTTTCATTTTGTAGTGGAAGATCAAGCAGCACCGTGGAATCATCGTATTTTCGGAATTAATTGGGATGATGAGGAGCACATTGTCATTACGTCTGAACCGATTGGGCCTGAAATTCAATTGGATATTGGGGCTTTGACGACCTTATTAATGGGATATAAATCCGTATCCTATCTGTCACGACTGGGACGTATTGTGGGCTCACAACGAGCGCTGAGAAATTTAAAACGCATTGTTGTATCTGACCGTGTATATTTTTCGGATTACTTTTAAACAAATAGAAAATAAAGAGGCAAATTATGAATTGTGTTTTTGATATTGATGGAACCATATGCTTTGACTATATGAATGTAAGTGAGGAAGGGACACAGCTCTTGGAGAGGCTTGAGGAAGCAGGCCATCACGTAATGTTTGCATCCGCAAGACCGATCCGTGATATGTTGCCCGTTCTTAAAGAACGTTATCGAAACTATACGTTAATTGGCGGTAATGGGTCAATTATTTCTCAAAATAATCAGATTGTGGATGTTTGTTTATTTGAACCCACTTTATTAAAGTCAATTATGGAAGTTTTGGAAGATGAATCGGTAGTCTACTTGGCAGATGGGAAATGGGACTTTAGTTATAATGGGGATGGATCTCATGAATTGATGCAATATGTTAATCGTGGAAATCTTGGAAATAACGTTTCTTTTGAGACTTTGGATGGAGTCATGAAATTGATTGTTTTAGAAGCGGAAGATATGAATCGTGTTCATGATCGTCTCAGTGATTTGCCGGTTTCTTTTTATCGGCATGAATCCACCGATACTTTAGATATTCTCGCGTTTAAAACGTCCAAATATGATGCGCTAAAACGCTTGGGAATTGATGATTATATTGCAATGGGAAATGATGTTAATGACATCGAGATGCTCGATCATGCCAATCCCGGAATTATGATCAACTTTAATGAACGCCTTGCACCTTATGCAGATTATCAAGTAGATTATGATGAACATTATCTTAATACCATTTTAGAAATTATTGAAAATCATAAAAAGACAGTATAAACTGTCTTTCTTTTATCAAATCTCAACCGCACCACTTTTACTTTTATTAAAGTCTATCTCATAGGCCGTTTTGAAGTCAAATATTTTTCGCGGCATTGAGTTAATTTTGAAGCAAATATCATCAAGATATTGT
>NZ_SCFT01000022.1:0-16456 GCF_016617655.1 Erysipelothrix sp. strain 2 (EsS2-7-Brazil) | reverse complement strand
TCTTTCATTTTTTTATCTAATTGTTTATACTTCATATGGGAGCTCCTTTTAGTCGGGTGGGCTCCTTTTATTATACAAAAACAACCGCACCTTGGGTGGTGCGGTTGAGATTTGAATTTAGGAAAGCCCTTTATCTAGATAAAGGGCTTTTCGTTTAATCTAAAGGTGTCCAAACAAATTTCTTAACAATTGCTGTTGTTACAAGATAGAGACCGACGATTCCAAGAACGTATGCTAGATGATTTAAACTTAAAACTTGAAGTTCAATTGACTGAGCAAGCGGAGTTAGAACGAAGATTAATGTAATAAGTACAGCAAGTGCTGAGACGCCTACTAAGATCGAAGCAGGTTTGTTCTTGAATGAGAACGGTTTTTTAGCACGAATTACAAAGATAATGAGTGCTTGCGATAAGATTCCAAATGTAAACCAGAATGTTTGGAATAAGGTCGCTTGTTCGGCAGTATTTACGCCGAGCACATACCATAGTGTGATAAAGCACAGGATATCAAATACTGAACTTAAAGGTCCAAATACGGACATAAAGTGTATCAATCGATCCGATTCAAGTTTGCGTGGTTTATCGAGATCTGATTCGTCGCAATTATCAAATGGAATCCCTGTTTGAGCAAGATCACTGAGTAAGTTTTGAACAAGAATATGAACGGGTAACAGCGGTAAGAAAGGCAAGAAGATACTTGCAACGATTACGGAAATCATATTTCCGACATTACCACTAACAGCCATTTCTAAGTACTTAATCATATTAACAATTGTCTTTCGGCCTTCCATGATTCCCTTTTCTAAAACCGTTAGGTCTTTTTTAAGAAGAATAATGTCGGCACTTTCTTTGGCAATGTCAACCGCAGTATCAACTGAGATTCCAACATCAGCTTGTTTTAATGCAAGGGCATCGTTGATACCATCGCCTAAGAAACCAACTGTATGATTGTTTGCCTGGAATGCTTCCACAATACGTTGTTTTTGAACGGGTGATATTTTAGCGAAGAGATGACATGTACCTACAACGGCTTGAAGTTGTTCATCACTCATTTCTTCAATATCTTTGCCCATATATGTTACTTCTGTATCAATCCCAACTTTACTACATACTTTCTTAGCTACACCTAAACTATCTCCGGTGATAACAACAACATCGACACCATGACGATTTAAACTCTCGATCGTTGGTTTTGCGCTTTCTTTAGGTGGATCAAGGAATCCAATAAAACCAATGAGTACGAGATCTTTTTCATCTTCGACACTGAATTCATGATCTGTTGGTAGTTCATTTTTTTGTGCAACGGCAATCATACGCAAACCATCATTATTATGTTGCATATAGACATCCATTGCTTCTTCACGTGTTTCATCATCGAGTGGGTATACTTTTCCATCACGATCGATATAGGAACACAATTTCATGATTTCTTCAACAGCACCCTTTGTAATAAGTTGTTTTTTATCGTTACTGTCTTCCAAAATAACACTCATTCGACGACGTGCAAAATCAAATGGAATTTCATCAACAATTGTATAATAGTTAACTAAGTCATCCATGTTGTAACTTGTTGCACGTTCAATAATTGCAAGGTCAATTAAGTTTTTTAGTCCACTTTGGAAATACGAGTTTAGATAAGCATGTCGCAATACACGCATGTCATCTTCACCGGTTGTATCCATGTATCGTTCTAAAATAATATCATCCTGAGTAATCGTACCGGTTTTATCGGTACACAAGACATCCATTTCACCAAATGATGAAATTGAACTTTGTGATTTCACAATGGTTTGATGTTTAGACATGTTTATCGCACCACGTGCCAAACCACTGCTAAGGACTACAGGGAGCATTTCAGGTGTTAATCCGACTGCTACGGTGAGGGCAAAAACAAATGATTCAATAGGATTTGCCTTAAAGATCCAATTTAGGATGAAAATTGCGGGTAGCATAATGAGCATTAATTTCATAAGCAAGCGACTTACTGTTGAAATACTGCTTTCGAAACTATTTGGACGTTTTGAATTTTTTAATGATCGGTTCATTTGTCCAAGATAAGTATCGCTACCTGTTCGAATTACAACCGCACGCGCGGAACCGGAAACAACGTTTGTTCCCATTAAACATAAATTCGTAAAGTCACTGTCTGCATCCATTTGGGATTCGTCAAATTTAACAAATTTCTCAATAGGTTGAGATTCACCGGTTAGTGTGGCTTGTGAAATAAATAAATCTTTTGCGGAAATTACTCGCATATCTGCAGGAATAATATCTCCAGCAGATAGACGGACAACATCCCCTAAGACAAGATCATCAATTGGAATTTCTATAAATTGACCATCGCGAAGCGCTGCCGTTGTATTAGAAACCATATTTAAAAGTTTCTCGCTGGCTGCACTGGATCGCTCATCTTGAATAAATGAAATCAGTGTAGAAATAATAATAATAATTGCTAAAATTGAAATGGTTAAATAATCTTTTTCCTGTGTTAATAAAATATCCGTAATAAATGTAATTACGATAACGACCATTAAGACTAAATTAAATGGATTAATTAAAACGTTAACAAATCCAATAAGAGGGTTTTTCTTTTTTTGAGGCTTGATCTCATTAGGACCATATTCTTCGAGCTTTTCCTCTGCTCGATTGGATGTATAACCCTCTGGAGATGCATCCAATTGTTCAAACAATTCCTCTTGGTTAAGTTGGAGTGTTTGAATTAGCTCTTTGTTTGTTACTGACATAGTTATAAACTCCCTTCATACTGTCATGTATGAACAAAATTTATCGATGACTTTCTTGAGGTGTACCCAAGGGGTCATCATCCAAAGATCGTTCACTAATACTGTCGTTCATGCAACTCTGACCTTCCATTGGTTTTCACCTCCTCGCTTTAAAACTATAACAAATTGAGGTTCATTAAGCAATAAAATCGAGGAGACATTGAAACTTAATGGTAAGAATATTTAACAGTTATGATATAATTCAAAAAAGTGGGAGGTAACATATGAAAAATGTAAACTTGAGCAATGAACTCGGAATTGATACTGTACTCTTTGATTTG
Source organism: Erysipelothrix sp. strain 2 (EsS2-7-Brazil) (assembly GCF_016617655.1). Taxonomy (NCBI): domain Bacteria; kingdom Bacillati; phylum Bacillota; class Erysipelotrichia; order Erysipelotrichales; family Erysipelotrichaceae; genus Erysipelothrix; species Erysipelothrix sp. strain 2 (EsS2-7-Brazil). The sequence continues at coordinate 13,393 of NZ_SCFT01000022.1, read as the reverse complement.
GACGGTACAATTCTACCGCTTGATGGGGATGACTTTGAACGAACATATTTAACATCGATTACACAAAAAGTCGCGCATATTATTGAACCGGAAGCAATGGCAAAAGCGTTGTGGAAATCAAGTGCGGCAATGATTCAAAATACTGATATTTTTAAAACGAACGAACAGGTGTTTTATGATTGTTTTGAAACACTGGTTGGTACAGAAATTAAAACTCAAATTGATGCGATATTAGATGATTATTACGAACATGAATATGACATCGTGGAGACGGTTACATCGATTTCAAAACCGATGGTTGATGCGGTTTATTATTTAAGAGAAAAAGGATACAAAGTAATTCTAGCAACCAATCCGCTTTTCCCAAAACTTGCCACGGATAAACGAATTTGGTGGTCGGGTCTCGAATTAGATGATTTTGATGATATTACTCGATTTGAGAAAAATCATCATTGTAAACCCAACCCAATGTATTATGAAGAAATAATAAGTGATAATAAGTTGGATCCGAATGCGTGTCTAATGATTGGGAATGATGTTGAAGAAGACATGATGGCATCACAATTTGGGATGAAGACGTGGTTATTAACGGATAATTTAATTCATCGTGGCTCAGATTATCATTGTGACTGGATGGGTTCACGAGAGGAATTAATTAAGAAAATAAAGGAGTTGTTTTAATGCGTATAGGATCAGTAAAAGAACGAAAAGATTTTGAACAACGTGTAGGGATTATGCCTTCTCATGTTATTGAATATATTAAAAACGGTCATGAAGTCTATGTGGAGTCTGGGTTAGGCCTTGGGAGTGGCTTTACCGATGAAGAATACCAACATAACGGTGCCATTCTTTGTGATGATGCTGCTTCTGTTTGGAAACAATCAGAAATGATCATTAAAGTAAAAGAACCCATCGCAGAAGAATATGATTTAATGCAACCCAATCAAATTCTTTTCACATACTTGCATCTAGCCGATAATTTACCCTTAGCTAAAGCATTAATGGAACGGAATGTAATTGCCGTGGCCTATGAGACTGTGACAGATGAATTAGGGCGCTTACCGCTATTAAAACCAATGTCTGAAGTAGCAGGGCGACTCTCGATTCAAGAGGGTGCGAAATACTTAGAAAAAACCTATGGTGGAAAGGGAATTTTATTATCTGGGGTTCCTGGTGTCCGTGGGGGTCATGTTGTCATTATTGGTGGTGGTGTTGTTGGTATGAGTGCATGTAAAACGGCGTTAGGAACGGGAGCAACCGTGAGTGTAATGGATCGGAATTTAGATCGATTGGCTTATATTGAAGATGTTTTCGGAACTGCTGTCAATACAATATATAGTGACTCAAAAAATATTGAAGATGAGCTCCGCCGTGCTGATGTTGTGATTGGAAGTGTCTTACTTCCTGGTGCTCGTGCCCCAAAATTGGTAACGCGTGACCATTTAAAAATTATGGAACCTGGAACCGTGTTAGTTGATGTAGCGATTGATCAAGGGGGATGCTTTGAGTCCAGTCACCCAACAACTCACAGCAATCCGGTATTTGTTGACCAGGGAATTGTTCATTACTGTGTTACCAACATGCCTGGGGCGGTTCCAAAAACTTCAACCTATGCGTTGGGGAATGCGACTTTACCATATGGTTTAAAAATTGCTAACAGTGGTATTCATGAAGCGGTAACCAATGATCCAGGGATTAAAAATGGTTTAAATATTTATCACGGACAGGTTGTGAATGACGCGGTTGCGGCTGCACTTGATTTAGAATATATTGAATATGAAAACTGTGTTAAAGTGGTGCAACTTTAGTGGTTATTTGTTAGAATGTAGTAAAGGAGGTGGCCGTCATACCAAATGTTATTACACATGGGCTGATGGCACTCGATGTTTATAATGAACTTGACGTGTCTACAGTCCAAAAAGCGATAAAAAAACATCCGCGAGCATATTTGCTTGGGAGCAATGGACCCGATATTTTGTTTTATTACAAAGTATTTCCATGGCAAGATCAAGAACTGAATAAAATTGTCGCTGATTATGGTGGGATTGTGCACCGAACTCATGTTAATGATTTTTATAATCAAGCGGTGAGTTTTATAAAAGAAATGAAAGATGAACGAAGAAAAACCATTCTAATTGCGTTTATTGCCGGACATTTTCAACATTGGTCTTTGGATACCTTAGCGCATCCATTTGTATTTTATCGCGGAGGCGAAATTGCTGGATCAACACGTTACTGGCATTTTCGATATGAGTCAATGCTAGACTCACTCATGGTTACATATGTAAAACGACGGGATATGGCATCGTTAAAACCAAAACGATTTGTCGATGTCAATGAAGAAGAACGACGTGTTATTGCTTCGTTTTATCAAACAATGCTCGTTCAAGTTTTTGGAATCTATTTGGAACCCTTAGTAATTGAGGAAGCAATTAGTTCCTTTAAAAAGATTTTGAATTATTTATACGATCCGCACAATATTATGACTCCAGTGATTCAAAAACTGGAACGTAAAATGGCTTATCCGTGGGCGTTTTCAAGTCATATCGTAAATTCGAATATCGATGCGCGATACGACGTTCTTAACTTAAAGCGTGAAACATGGTCAAACCCAACAAATATCGATGATACATCGAACGAGACATTTATGGAACTCTATGAGTCATCCATTGTGCTAGGGAATGAATGCATCGGGGCTTTAAACGATGCATTAGAACACAATGAACCTGTAAATTTTGACGCACTTCTAGGAGATCGTCGCTATGATACAGGGCGTCCACCCGGACGTGAGATGAAATACTATGATAGTATTTATCAAAAGTAAAAAACAATAACAATAATAGGGAGGGTTTTATATGTTAGTTTATATTCATGGAAAAAATGTGGAAATCACAGATGCAATGCAAGAAAAGGTGGAAGAAAAATTAGAATTCTTACACAAATATTTCGAGGTAGATGACTCATGGCGTGCAAATGTGGTTGTGAATGTTTATCCTCAAGGTTCAAAAGTTGAAGTGACGATTACATCAAAAATTGGACCACTACGTGCCGAAGTTTTACATGAAGATTTCTATGCAGCACTCGATCGAGTTGTTGATAAATTAGAAGATCAAATTCGCCGTCATAAAACAAAAATTTCACGTAAAAACCGTGAGGGCTTATCACAAGCATTCTTAAATATGATTGCGGAATCTGAGGCAAAAGAAGAATCTAAACTTGTTAAGACAAAATCCATTGTGGCTGAAAAAATGAATCTTAATGATGCGATTGTAGATATGGAAATGTTGGGTCACTCATTCTTTATTTATACGGATGATGAAACATCAGATGTTGCAGTTGTCTATAAACGTCTTGATGGCGATTATGGTTTACTCGAAGTCGATCGCGATAACGATTAATTTTCAACGATTAATATGATATGATATACTTATCAAAACGGAGGTTTGAACAATGAGCTTTAAAGATAAACTTAAAAATATTCTTACACCGGTTGAAGATGAATATCTTGAACTAACTGACGAGGAGGCTGAGAGCTTGAGCGAATATGAAACACCACGCGCATCTTCGGAAGCGCCTAAACTACCATCAGATACAAAAATGGTTTTATTTGAACCGCGATCATTTGAAGAATCTGAGGAGGTTGCGCGTTATCTAAAAGAGAAACGTGCAGCAGTTGTAAACTTACATCGATTACAACGTGACTATGCACAACGTACGATTGATTTCTTAACCGGAGTTGTGTTTGCACTTGATGGATCAATTCAAAAAATTGGCCACAATGTAATTCTTTGTACACCACGTACAATAGGAGTTCAAGGGGAAATTAGTATGAACCTTGAAGATTTAGATCAATAGTAATTGAGTATGTCTCATAAACCCAAATTTAGAGTGATGCGCCAAGGGTATGATCGCTTTGAAGTTGATCAAATGATTGCGAATTTGGAACATGATAAAACGATATTAACAAAACAAATTGAACTTTATCAAAAACAAGTGGAGTCATTACAGGAACAACGTGATATAATCAAAAAGCGATATCAACAATTGGTAAGCGAAAGTGGTGTTCGTGAGAAAGCTGCAGAAGAAATGTCGCGGCTTGCCTTACGGGAAGCAAATTCAATTATCGATACAGCCTATATGAATGCGGACATGATTGTTCGTGAGGCGATGTCTACATCGCGTCAAGTACTCGTTGAAATAGCTCGTATTTCAAATGAATCAAACGAACTCCGTGACGAATTAAAAGAAAAATTAATGGAATTAGAGGTGGCAATTGACGATTTAACCTTGCCAGATGCGCCCAATTCCAAACTTATTGGTGAAGATCAAGACACATTAAAACGATAAATTGTTTCAGAGAGCTTGTGGCTGGTGAAAACAAGTAACAATCCGTTTTAGTATCACTTGTGAACCTTACTTTTGAAATTATAGTAGGAAGTACGTACTACGGCGTTAACGTATTGAGATTACAGATTACTCTGTAAATTAAGGTGGTACCGCGTTGAAGACGCCCTTATGAGGGCGTCTTTTTTATATGTTAGGAGCAAAAATATGAACTACAAAGACACACTGTTATTACCCAAAACAGATTTTGAAATGAGAGGAAATCTTAATAAAAAAGAACCTGGAATTCAAGCAGATTGGGATAAAATGAACTTGTATGAACGAATGCAAGAAGTGCGCGAGGGCGCACCACTTTTTACCGTGCATGATGGTCCTCCTTATGCAAATGGAAACATCCATATTGGTCATGCTTTGAATGGTATTCAAAAAGATTTAATTATTCGTACCAAATTTATGGCAGGTTATCAAACACCATTTAGACCAGGTTGGGATACACACGGGTTGCCTATTGAAAACGCAATTCAAAAATTAGGTGTCAATCGCAAAGAAATGCCGATTTATGAATTCAGAGCACTTTGTGAGAAGTATGCTCATGAGCAAGTGGCGATTCAAATGGCTGATTTTAAATCGTTGGGTAAAATTGGTGATTATAAGAACCCTTATTTGACCCTTAATAAGGATTTCGAAGCAACACAAATTCGTGTATTTGCGGAAATGGCGATGAAAGGGATGATTTATAAAGGATTAAAACCGGTATATTGGTCACCATCCAGTGAATCAGCACTCGCTGAAGCGGAAATTGAATACCGTGAACGTCGTGACCCTGCAATTTTTGTCGCATTTGACGTTGTTGATGGTAAAGGCGTATTGGACGCAGGCGATAAGATGGTTATTTGGACAACGACGCCTTGGACCATTCCAGCAAACCTTGCAATCTCTGTTAATGCAAACATGGATTATGTTCTAGTTAAAACTGAGAAGGGTAATATGGTGTTTATGGAAACACTTATGGAATCCGCACTTAAAGAATTAGAACTTGAACAGGGCGAAATTTTAAAACGTTTTAAAGGACGCGATATTGAAGGTGTAACAACACAGCATCCGCTTTATGACCGTTTGTCACCTGTATTAAATGGTGATCATGTAACGGATGAAGCGGGTACCGGTTGTGTTCATACAGCGCCTGACCATGGGGTTGATGACTTTAATGTTTGTGCACTTTACGGTATTAAACCAATCAGTCCTGTCAACGAACAAGGTGTTTTAACTGAAGTTACTGGTGAATTTGCGGGATTGTTCTTTGAAGATGCAAATAAAGCCGTAACCATGAAACTTGAATCCTTGGGTGCTTTATTGAAAATGGGATGGATTAAACATAGTTATGCACATGATTGGAGAACAAAAAAACCAATTATCTATCGTGCAACAACACAATGGTTTGCATCCATTGACTCCGTACGTCAAAATGTATTGGATGAAATTGAAAAGGTGGAATGGACACCTAAATGGGGTCAAAAACGCATGCATAATATGATTGCAGACCGTGGTGACTGGTGTATTTCACGTCAACGTGTTTGGGGCGTTCCAATTCCAATTTTCTACGCTGAAGATGGAACACCAATTATTGAACAAGATGTTTTTGATCATGTAGCAGACTTAGTTGAACAATTTGGTACCAATGTATGGTTTGAGCGTGAAGCAATTGATTTACTGCCAGAAGGTTATACTCATCCAAATTCACCTAATGGTACATTTAAGAAAGAAACGGATATCATGGATGTTTGGTTTGATTCTGGATCTTCACATACGGCAGCACTAAATCACTGTAAAACACCACTTCCTGTTGATGTTTATGCAGAAGGTTCTGATCAATACCGAGGTTGGTTTAATTCATCACTTATTATTTCAGTGGCCCTCTATGGTTTTGCCCCATATAAACAAGTTGTAAGTCATGGATTTATTATGCATGATGACGGTGAAAAAATGAGTAAATCAAAAGGGAATGCTTTAAGTCCTCAAGCAATTACAGAGACTTTAGGAGCAGATATTTTACGCCTTTGGGTTGCAAGTGTAGATTACCATTCTGATATCAAAATGTCCCAAGACTTATTGAAACAAGTATCTGAATCTTACCGTAAGATTCGAAATACATTTAGATTTATGCACGGAAACCTTGCGAACTTTGATATTGAGACAGATGGTATTGCCATCGAAGAATTGTCACTGTTAAACCGTTATGTTCTAAACGAAGTAATTCGTGTTAATAAAGAAGCGCAAGAGGCATATAAAGCCTTTGACTATCAAAAAGTTACAACAGCAGTTGTTAGTTCATTAACAAATATGATGTCATCCTATTATCTAGACTATACCAAAGATATTCTTTATATTGAAAAAGAAGACGACCGTGCTCGCCGTGAAATCCAAACTGTTATTTACCACGCATTGATGATTTATTCACGAATTATGGCACCGATTCTTGTTCATACAACTGAAGAATTGAATCGTGTCTTTAGACCTGAGGATGAGAGTATTCACCTTCAAGCGTTTAGTCAATTGGTTGATCCAGTTCTTTCAAGTGAAGAGGTTGTGGAAATGGATTCGCTCTTAAAATTACGTGAAGCTGTTTTCAAAGCACTTGAAGAAAAACGGGCTGAGAAGATTATTGGTAAATCCTTGGAAGCCCATGTGCGTCTTCATCTTGATGATGAAAACGCAGGTCGTGTGCGAGATATTCTCGGCAAACATGATGCACAATGGTTTATCGTGTCAAAACTAGAACTTGTAGAAGATGCATTAACAGACGTTATGGGATTTGAAATCGCTGTTGATAAAGTGGAAGGTCATACATGTCCACGCTGTTGGAATATTGTTGATGTTGTGGGTGAAGATGAACTTTGTCTTCGTTGTCATAATGTTGTCAAGGCGTAGATATGATCATTACATCACTTCAAAATGATTTCATCAAACACTGTGCTAAATTGAATAAGAAGAAGTATCGGGATGAATATAATGAAGTATTGATCGAGGGAGAGCATCTTATACAAGAGGCTGAAACGGCTGGAATTGTAAAGAAAACAGTAGGATTATCTGAAAATAATGATATTCAAATTACGGAACACATCGCTCATAAGCTCTCCAATACGGTATCGGGATCTTCGCAATTTGCGGTGATTTCGAAACCTCATTATGAATTAAAAAAATCTGAACGCTATTTAATTTGTGATGGCATTCAAGATCCGGGGAATCTTGGTACGATTATTCGCACAGCGCACAGTTTTGGGTTCGACGCAGTTATTGTGTCTGAAACCTGCGTCGATGAATTTAATCATAAAGTGATTCGTTCAACTCAAGGATCGATATTTCATATTCCAGTCATTCGAATGTCCTTGGCAATGGCAATCACTCAAATAAAATCGTGGGAGGTACCTGTATTTGCAAGTTATCTCGGCGAGAATACGCACAATTTACAAGATATCCAAACCCATCCAATTGCGGTTGTGATGGGTTCCGAAGGAAGCGGTGTATCTGATTCAATCGTGGACTTGTGTGATGGTACGGTTAAGATTGAAACATCACAGTTTGAATCACTAAACGTTGCGATTGCAACAGCAATAATCTGTTACACGCTTCGAAAATAGGGAGGAACCATGGAATTAAGATCGTTTACGGATTCTGATTTACCATTATATGTAGAACTTGCAACCAAATTTCTTACAAGTCCCGCATGTTTTGGAGAACCAGATTTTGAATTGTTTACGCGAAACTTTAAGCACATCATTAAAGAAAACGACTGCTTTGGCTGGTTTTTAGTCGAAGATGGTAAAGTCTGTGGATACCTCTTAAGCTCAATTATGTTCTCAACTGAAGTTGGGGGCTTGCAGTTGTGGGTGGAAGAGTTGTCTGTTGAAGATGCATATCGGGGTCAAGGTCTTGGAACTGAGGCGTTATCCATTTTGATGGATGCGTTTCCCGATGTAGTTCGCTTTAGACTTGAGGTAACGCCAAGCAATAAAGGCGCGAAAAAATTATATGAACGTCTAGGATTTGAGTTTTTGGGATACGAACAAATGATTCTAGACCGATAAAAAAAACTGCAGGAACGGAGATCTTATTGATTCTCTCAATTCCTGCAGTTTTTTATAAAAGCACCACACATTGAGTCGTTTGTGTGGTGCTTTTAGTAAGCTTATTTATTGTCTGTGTACAATTGATTTACTTTTTCCCAATTAATAATTTCAAAGAAACTATTGATATAATCAGGACGACGGTTTTGATAATTAAGATAATATGCATGTTCCCAAACATCAAGACCTAAAATAGGTGTTAACCCTTCTGAAATAGGGTTATCTTGATTTGCCGTTGAAACGACTTTAAGTGATTTGGTTTCATCCAACACTAACCAAGCCCATCCACTACCGAAGCGTGTTTTTGCCGCATTTGAAAATGATTCTTTAAATGCTTCAAACGAACCAAAATCTTTATTAATTGCATTCATGAGCGCTTCACCAGGTTCTTGACCTTTTTGAGGGGATAAGAATTCCCAAAACATTGTATGGTTTAAATGACCACCACCATTGTTTTGAACCGCTGTACGAATGTCTGCTGGGACATTGTTTAAGTTCTCAATTAGGTTTGTTAATGATTCTTGCTCCAATTCTGGGTGCTTTTCAAGTGCTGTATTTAAGTTTGTAATATATGTTTGATGATGCTTTGTGTAATGAATTTCCATTGTTTTTGCATCGATTTGTGGTTCTAATGCATTAAATTCATATGAAAGTTCGGGTAATTTATAAGTCATCGTAAGTCCTCCTCTATTTATAAGTAAATTGTAACAAAGATGAAGGGGATGGTCTAACTAAATGCCTAGAAGTGCAGAATACTTTTCGATGAGATAATCAATGTAGTAATCAGGGTTGAAGGGTTCATTGGTTACGTTCTTGATTATTGTTTGTGTATCGTACATCCCGCCGTATTGATGAATGTTGTCACGTAGCCATTGGAATATAAGGTCCATTCTACCGTCTAACAGTGCCTCATCAACATTTACGTCCTCTTGCATTTTCTTCATGAATTGAGCAGCGTATGCTGTACCAAGTGCGTAGGTTGGGAAATACCCAAATGAGGCATCGCTCCAATGTACATCTTGAAGAATTCCATTGCTTGGATTTTCAGGGGTAATTCCAAGTAATTGTGTCATTTGATCTGCGAAATATTGATCAAGTCCCTCAGCGCTGTGATTATGATTGAAAATCTCTTTTTCGGTATTATAGCGAACCATGATGTGAAGCGGGTAAGTGAGTTCATCAGCTTCTACTCGGATAAAGCCTTTTTCTACATAATTAATCCCTTTTATAAATGTATCGAGGTCAACATCATTTAATATATGGGGAATAATTGCTTGAAGCTTTGGATACAGTGGTGTCCAAAACGATTTGCTTCTTCCAATCATATTTTCCATTAAACGTGATTGTGATTCGTGAAGACTCATACTCATACTATCCGCAATCGGATAGCCTTCAAATTCAATATTGACTTGGTGATTATACATTGAATGACCGATTTCATGGATGATTGAAAAAATATTTGAGGTGAAATCATTTTCGTAATAATGTGTTGTGATACGAGAGTCGTTAATTGAGAACGTACTGCTGAAGGGATGCGCAGCATGTCCCATGTAACCAAAGGATGCATCATATCCCATATGATCTTTGATTAGATTTGAAATGAGATCTTGCTCATGGGTTGTTACCGTTGCGGTTAAAAACGCAGGTTTTGGACCTTGGGCTTTAATGACTCTATCGATAAATGGGACAAGTTTTTGCTCTAGTTTATTGAAAAAACCTTCAACATGCGCTTCACGCAACCCGTCTTCATAATCATCTAAGCATGATTCATAGATGCTTAAACTTGATTCGCGATGACGAATGGCGCTTTTTTGACCGGCAATGAGTGCATCAAGATCGTTTTTAAAAAGACTGTAGTCGCCTTTTTCACGAGCATCTTCCCATGATTGTTGTGAGTCATATTTTAATTTATCAAATGCAATATACTCAGCAGATGGAATGTTTTTAATTTTATCGAGCTGACGTAATTGTGTTTTTGCACTTTCAGCGATAATTGGGTTATCATGATTTTCATTTTCCTTCAAAATCTGATAGGTTGTTGGATCGGTAAGTAGCTCAAAATATTCGCCTGAGAGAATCGATAGGGCCTTATTTCGAAAAGCTGCACCATTTCTTGGAGCAATGGTGAGTGCGTCAAAACTCATTGTTGTTATTGCAAGGTTTAAACTATTCAATTTATCGAGTAATACTTCATATGTCATATAGTGACCTCCTAATTATTCCTTATATTGTACCGCAAGCAGTGATAAAATGAAATAAATAACAAAGCTTGCATCCATTTCTGTTTTTTTATGACAAAAGTCATGTATAATAAATCTATATATGGGAGGGTTCATTATGTATGATAAATGCGTTGAAATGTTAAACAGTCGTGGCGTTGAAATTTCAGATATTATCGAATGTGTTGTTTTTCTCCAAAAGGACTATGTCGAAGATATCGATTCGGTTGACATCCACTCGATAGTGAACAGTGTTTTGAATAAGCGAGAAGTTCAGCATGCGTTAATAACAGGTATTAATATTGATATTTCCGTCGAAAATAAAAACTTCGGTGGTGAAACGATTGAGGACATCATACATCGTGATGAAGGTCTCTACGGCATCGATGAAGTACTCGCCTATGGAATTTGTAACCTTTATGGATCAATTGCACTCACGAATTATGGCTATATTGATAAAGTAAAACCTGGAATAATTGGTGCACTCAATGATCACAACAATGGGCAGTGTAATACATTTTTAGATGATATTGTAGGAGCAATTGCTGCATCAGCTGCGAGCAAATTAGCTCACAGTCAACATCAAGAAAGTAATACAAAGCAATAACGTAATAACTCATAAAAGAAAAGGTGGTGTTATCTGTGTATTCTTCAAATGACGTTGCTCTAACTGTAGAAAAACTTTTAAAACGCTTGGAAGTAGAGAAAGATGGGCTGGTTCTTGTTCATGAAAGCGATGGATTTGACCCGTTTTACTCAAAAATTATTCTGGATAGAATCCAAAGTCATATGAAAGATGGAACAGTTTGTGTATTTGGTGATTGCGAGTTCAATTCGGATGTACTTGTTAAGGATATGGTTCCCTACATCTCAAATCAAGAACGTCTTGTTCTCTCAAGTGGGAAAATGATGCAACTCATGACACTTCAACAAGAATGCATTTATGCAACACACCCGAGTTTGATGATAGCGACTGCCGGTAAATTTAGTCGTTATTTCGGAAGACCGACGGATTTAGATTTTCCTTATGGAACCCATTCTGTATTCACCGATTTTTATGATCTAAATGCTACCTTAATTTTAGTCGGCGATGTCTTAGAATTATTTGAGGCCAAGTTTGCGTATGCTACACTTGACCATCATGTTATTCGAAAGACTGCCTGTCTAAAGGATAAGTCGGTGATGACGTATCTGGATATTGTCCCCAATTATACTCGTATTTATGATTTGGTATTTAATTCTAAACTGCTTCTTTATGAGCAATTGGATGGGCAGACACTTTACGGGGTCAAATACCGAGATTTTATTGATTATTTAAGAGAGGTACTTTAACCTCTTTTTTATTTTGCTTGTAAAATATATAATAAGAAAGGATGTTTTAATTCAACGATTCTAAAGTATTGAGGTGACTTAAATGAAAACTAAAGATCTTGTAACAATATCAATGTATGCAGCACTTTTCTCAGTTTTGGAGTATATTACGGTTACGTTTGATGTTTTGAAATTGCCACAAGGTGGCTCTATTTCTCTAAGTATCATTGTTTTAATAATCGCAAGTTATCAATTAGGGTTTAAAAAATCGCTCTGTGTAGCAATTTTATCTTTTGTCGTAAAATTTATGATCAAAACGCCCATGGTGGTTCACTGGATTCAATTTCTATTTGATTACATTTTTGCGTATTCTGCCTACTCAATCGCCGGTCTCATTCCGAATCTCAAAGTCCACGATCTATCCCTACCGTTTGGTGTCATCGTTTCAAATATATTAAGATTCATAATCCATACAATTTCAGGGCTTTTATTCTATGCTGAGTTTTATCGTGGGAATGTCCTACTCGGTGTTGTTTCATATAACGCAACTTATATGGTTCCAACTACAATCATATCATTCGCATTCATTTTAGCGATTCTACCTAAAATGAATGCTTTGTTAACGCCACGAACTTCAATTAAGAATAGAAATTAGGATAATATTGTGTATAATGTTAAAGGATGGGAAGTGTTGTTATGTTACCAAAAATTGGAGAAGTAATTTATATTCAAAGTTATAAACACGATGGGTCACTCCATCGAACATGGTCAAGTGGAACGGTGCTCGATGTCGATTCAGAAAAAATCGTGCTAATAACATACAAAACCTGGGTTGTTGAGTCTGATGGAAGAAGATGGTTTACCCGTGAACCAGCAATTTGTTTCTATTACTTAAATCGTTGGTATAATGTTATTTCGATGATTCGTAATAAGGGTGTATATTATTATTGTAATCTTGCTTCACCAAGTGTGTTCGATGAAGAGGGTCTTAAGAATATAGACTACGATTTGGATGTTAAGGTTTTTCCAGATGGAAAATATATTGTTCTAGATGAAGATGAGTTTGAAGAGCATCAAGTATTAATGAATTATTCGCAAGAAATTATTGATGTTGTAGTCGAAGAAAAAGACCGTTTGGTCGAACAGGTAAAGAGCAAAAGTTATCCATTTAACGAAGAAGAAATCTATAGATATTTCGATAAATATTTAACGGTAAAAGAATTTAAATAAAAATCCATAAAACATTTGACAAATCTATAGATGTGGGATATTATATACAAGCGCTAAGGGAAACCGAGTGCAGAAAATGGTCTTTGAAAACTAAACAGGAAACGTCAATTTCAAAAAGAAATACGGATAAATAAATAAACAAAACTCGTCAGAGTTAAAAAGAGA
>NZ_SCFT01000021.1:0-18641 GCF_016617655.1 Erysipelothrix sp. strain 2 (EsS2-7-Brazil) | reverse complement strand
AATGTATGATATAGCGCAACAATATCTTGATGATATTTGCTTCAAAATTAACTCAATGCCGCGAAAAATATTTGACTTCAAAACGGCCTATGAGATAGACTTTAATAAAAGTAAAAGTGGTGCGGTTCTTTATTTTATTGCATTTTGAAATCACTAGAAATTGTCTTTATAAATATCTTCAATTATTTCGTCAGATATTCTCATAATATAATTAGGAATGTTATCAAAATTTTTCTCATTTAATGATATCATTTCATTATTTTCGACATGATAATATTCAGTTAAATAATCCCAAAAGACTTTATCATCAATTTGTTTCTTGGTAAGGTTAATTATCATTCTTAATATTTGCAACTTGCAAATTGATGAATCGGAAGTCTCATATAATTCTTTCAGCTCCATTTTATCTTGAACTTTAGAAAGATAAAGATCATAATCAAAATCACAAATCCAATTTTTTATACAAGCAAATCCATCCTTCAATTTTTCTTTGTCATTTATTTCTTGTTTTTTCCCGTTTACTTTTTGCTTTGGTTTATCATCATTGTGTTCAATTGATGATAAAATATCTATTGCAATTTGCTCCTCGGGGCAAGTATACTGAAGATATTTTCGTAAATTTACTACTCTTAATAATGGGTGCGAGGTGTTGTTTTTTGCTTTTTTTCTCCACATCCTAATAGTGTGACTCACATCACTTTGCTTAATTTCTATATCACTAAAAACACCATTATAATTTTTAACAAAAGAGCACTTGTTATTTATTCTTTTAAATTCATTTTTATAAATAAAATCAATAATTATATCAAAATCGTGAGTAAACAATAGAACTGTTTTATTAGTAAATGCAGCATTTTCTTTTGTGAATAGATAATATAAAATAGCGAATTTTTTATTATTATCAAATGATGATACTGGGTCATCTAGTATAATTAATTCATAATCAATACTTGCCTCAAGCGAAAATAAAATTAGTGAGATAGCATTTTTTTCCCCAAAACTCAAACATTCTTCGGTTATTGGTTCATTTGATTCTAGAGGATTTAATACAGTTTTGTAATCAGATTCATTACTTGCTAGAATATCTATAGAGTACGGTATTCCTGAAATGTCTAAAAAGTCATTAATATATTCTTTTTTATCTTCAACAAGATTATTAAGGTTTTGAGAAAAATCTTTTGTTATCGATTCTAACTCTTGAGATTTAATGATGATATTATTAATAGATGTATTTATCTTCTCAATATCTATTTTTACTTCATTTGATAATTTGTCAAAAAAACCAAGATCCAACCTATTTTCACTTAAATAATCGACCAAAGTATTATTTTCATATTTTTTCTTTATTTTATGAATATTTATAGAACGCAAGTTATTCAATTTATTTAATTCTCTCTGACATACACTCACTATTTCATATATTCGTTTTTTATCCACCTGAGTAAGGCTATCACTGTTATTAATAATCAAAGTTAAGGCGTTTGCATCATCAGTATTCATATACTTTTCTGTGTTTGATATCACCTGTTTAATTTCTATATTTTGCTTTAAATTAGTCGTGGTTACTGAATTAGCAACACTTGTGACAGTATTTTCAAATTCTGGTGGTAATTCGTTTAGACAGAATGGACATGTGTTCTTATCTATAAATGCTTGTCCAGCTTGAAACCACTTTAGCCATTGGTGGTTTTTGTTACCTTCTAATTTTTCTTTATAAACTTTAGAATTGTCATCCAATACTTGGCTAAGATTGGATACTTTTCTTGCATTTACAAATTTTGACGAGCCACTTAAGAAGTATTCAACCTCATTTTTATTTTTCCTTTTCTCAACTGGAATGTTTGTAATTAAAGCGGTCAGCTCTTCTGTAATGATGTTTGTATTTGCATTATTAATGTTAGTTACTAAATCAAGAAACATATTATCTATCTTTTTCTTTCCTAACTTATACTCATTTGTATTAATCATGATTTCAAAACTATTATTAGCTAAGTCATCTTTAAATAAATATTTATCAACGTAGTCTTGATTAAATACAATTACATTTGAAACATCCTCAGTCATTGATATGTTAGGAATAGTAGCACTTCCATGAGTTCTAAGTTTTCCTAAATCCTCTTTTTCTGTATGAAGTTGAATTCCTTTTGAAATTGTACTTTTCCCGGAACCATTAATTCCATATTTAATATTTATAGCGTTTTTTTCAACCTTGAGACTCCCTTGACTAATTGCTCCCAAATTCTCTATCATTATTTCCATATTACCCCTCCTAAGACATATTGTATCTCATGGAGTGTATAAATGCTATTTGTATTGGAGGGGCTTTGATTCCAAAAATAAAGTCTGATTGTTTTATATCAAATTTTGATTTAATAAATTATATATAATTATTCATTTGAGTGACTGTAAAGTTGACCAATTCTAAATCCTGGCTGTGTAACTTGTTGTTGAAAAATTAGAGAAAAGACCTCATTAGAGGCCTTTTGGTATATTGGTTATGTAACATACTAATATTTACGTGGGGATACAATGGGGATACATTGCAGTAATATTAAAATATCGAGATAGTCAAAAACCACTAAAAAGTGGCTATAGCATGCTATAAACTACTACGAAAACTATAATTTGTTTCCGTCCTTGGGCACCATTTAAAATTTAAACCTACTGTTAAGTGGTTTTTTTCGTGTTTGAATGTTTAAGGTTACCAAAAGGTTACCAAAAATTATAGATCGTTTAATTTTTGAAACATCTCGTCTTTTCTTTGAGGGAATAAATGACGGTATGTTTCGTTTACCTCATGGATGCTATGTCCAAGTCTATCAGCAATATCCTTGGCTTCCCACCCAATGTCAATCAGCGTTGAAACGTGAGTATATCTTAATTCGTGAAATGTGAACCATGAGACATTTAAATGACTTTCATAATTATTTATTGAAATACCTAATGCTTCAATTTCCTTTGCGGCTTCTGGGTTCCCTATATTCCAATAAGCCATCATTTCAAAGATATAAATATATTTTAAATGAAATATTATCATTTTTTCTTCGTATTATTCTCGCTTTCATTCTTTCCCGTAGAAAGTGATTTCACATGTGCATTGAAATTTGAAAAAATAATAGCAGTCAGTGTAAATACAAGAAAGCTTCAGGTCATTTCAAGGATTACCTTAACTTTATAGTGATTTTCAGAACTTAAATTAAACATGTAATTTATTGTAGTATTTTCATAGGTGAAAAATAACTCATTAAAAAAAAGACATATGCGAGAAGTAAGTTGGATAAAACTAAAATCTTTTCGTTAAGATTACTAGAAACAATATGTGAATTTAGGAAGAAAGGGGCAACAAAAATTGAACATGTTAAGAATAAAAAAATAAAAGCATCAACATAAAAGTTAATTGAGCCCCACTATTTATCTTATTACTTATACATATAAAAGACACCCTTGTAAGTAATACAAAAATTAATGGAATGAGAAGAATTAGTGAAAGCACAACTCGTTTCCAAAGCCTACGTCTAAACTCTCGATAATCCTCAAACTTCTAAATAATCTGTATATATTCAAAAGTTTTAAAAAAATCAGCAAACAAATATTCAAATAGGTTATCCACAATTATCCTCCTAATACACGTTCATTTGAACTAAAGTACAGTTTTATTATTTACAATATTATAACATGAATGAAGATCATTATTAAAATAGACGAAACCGTATAAATTGTGTGGAAGTCAAAATAAAAAGTACTAAAAGATAAGTCATATGTCTGAATCGTTAGTATCGTTTCCAAAGTTTAAAGTTTGGTATTTTTTTCGTATACATGAATGCCTATAGCTAAATAATTATTTGTAGATGCTATCTAAAGAAAAGATGATGCACTGAAAGTGAAAATTGAGGTTAATGTAGAATTTGAGGTCGTAAAATACTGGAAAGATACTGACAAATAAGCGACTTTTTTTTGAAAAAAGGACGTTTAAAACTAATTGCAAATATTGACTTATCAAACACCGTAATTATTTTATACAGACTTACTATTGCAACAGTCGTTGTTGGTACAACCTTTGAAAACAACATTAATTTTAAACCTATCCTGAAGTAATAGAAATCGTCTTTCCTGATGACTCTGGTAGGCATGATTGCGTTTATTAGAAGGAATAATGAATAAGATAATAATAAGTTAATTATTTTTCGGTGTAGATGACTAGTATAACTTGAAACAACATCACAATATTTTGTGCGGAGTAGTTTTACATGTGGTTACGTTGTGTTATAGAAAAATGATGAAAGATAGATAGAGTATTTTAATTCCTAAAAGCTAATATTGTCTTCCATCTGTTACAATACTTGTGTTATAATAAATTTACCCTAGAAATCCGTATGGAACAATTTATGTAATTAAGTTGTCTAGAAATTTTACAATAAGGTACAGAAAACAAATTCACTTGAGCCTAATCAGATGCGCTTCGCCGCCTAGGCGTCTGATTAGGAACAAGCAAATTTCTTTACTGCACCTTCGAAATGTGGAACCACATTTAGAATTTGGTAGGGAAATTATGGATATAAAGATGATAAGTTTTTGTTCGCAATATCGCCGGAAACAGAAATCAAATTTAGTCTACGCTAAATTTATTATGTTATGTGGAAAACAGACTAGCAATAGTCTTGATAATAGAAAACATACGAATAATATACTTTCGAAGAGAAAGGATGTATTTACGATCTACTCTGAGGAAGTTTTTTCTATTTTAAATCCAAATCATAAAATAGATTTACTTAAGTTTGAGGAGTTATTAGTTGAAATTAGTGACGGAGTAATACTTTTTTTAGAAAGTATGGGCACCGCTGCTGAACTAGGTGCTTTTGCTTACCTAGATGTATTAGCACAAAAAACATTGGTTTTTTGTGATAGTAAATTCGAGAAGGATCAATCATTTATTAATGGAGGTCCCTTAAAACGAATTATTGAATTTAGTGATGTTGAGCAAAACTTAGGAGGAGTGGTTTATACAAAGTTTTTAGAGAATCAAAATATTGATTTTGGAAGTTCTGATATTTATCCTAAAATTATTAGTTTTGCAAACAAAAAGACGATCAGTATTAGTGTAGAGAATTTATCAATTGATACTGAGTTAAGAGAAATTTCTATCAAACCACAATTATTAGTGCATTATTTGATTGACGTAATCTTCGTTTTTGAAATAGTAAAAAGAAGTGAAATCTATGAAATATTGAGTTTGTTACTAACCAAAAGTAATTATAAATTTAAGATAAAGTTCGAGTCGTTAAATAAATTTAACAGTGCTGCACTGAAAGAATATTTTATAGATTTACTAATAAAGTGGAAGATAGTTATGGAAACTCCTATCTCTACTGATAATGATTCAATTCTAGAAATTAATTTTGAGTCGATTGATTCTAGAAGTGTAATTTCAAAGAGTTTAGGTAAAGCTCTTTTCACGAATAGTCTATTTGAATCTAAAGAATTTTTATTTCACAAAGCAAACTTGATGAAAAATAACAAAAGGAAGTTTGGCAAATATTATGGGAAACAAATCTGATATTATTGAATTGATTTCGATCAGGACGGGTATATCATCGAAAAAAATTGAAGAAACCATTTCATCTTCTAAATGCGAATACTCGGTGGTACATGCTAAAATAAAAAAAAAGAAAAGAATTTTTTATATTCCTTCTCCTCAATTAAAGATAATTCAATTGCATTTAATAAAAATTGTGTTAGAAGGATTTGAAGTATCAAGTCATGCTCATGCATACATCAAGAATAAATCTATAAAAACCAATGTTAATTGTCACATCGGAAATACATTTTTCTTTCAAACTGACATTAAATCTTTCTTTCCAAGTATAAAAGCAAATCATATCAAGAATGTTTTGTCTAAGGATGATAGTATTTCGAAGGATGATATTGGTTTGATTCTTTCTGCTGTTGTACCTTTTGAATCTTTGGATCTTGGATCACCTACATCACCCATTATTTCAAATATTATTATGCTTGAGTTTGACCAAAAAATTGAAAGTTTAATTCAGGAAAACTATAAAGGAGCAATTTATACAAGATATTCTGATGATATTACGATTTCATCAAAGCAACCAATTCTTGGAATTGACAAGATTGTTGATAAGACTTTAGAAGAGTTTGGATTTGAAATAAATAAATCAAAAACTAAATATACTCAATTAATAGATAAGGTTAAAATTACTGGTATTTTTCTGCATGCCGATAAGCGAATGACAGTTGGTACAAATTTCAAACGTAATTTGAAACAGCAACTATACCTTTTAAGTAATGGGCTAGATCCTCAGATAGATAACATTCAAATAATGGGGATGCTATCTTACATTCGCGATATTGAGCCAGAGTACTATCTATCTCTAGTTCAAAAATACAGTAGTAGCACTAAAAGTATAATTGATATCATTAAAAGTGGAATGTAGGAATTTCTTGAAAAGAAAAATGAGATTTTATTTATTGTTTGCTATAAGTAATACATAAATCCATCTAATAATCACACTCTCTTTATCAAAATTATTCTAAAAATGTCCAGGCCAGGTTTTTTTTTATGGAATACTTGTTTGCAAATAGCGTTACGTTTTTCTAAGTTTGTTTGGATATTTATAGATATCTGACACATTCGTTTCACAGGATATAGCAACAAGTTACATATTTTTTCAGATTTAAGTTGAAAATTACTATAATATTTAATATAAATATCAGATTTAATTGCATATAATTGATAAAGATGATTTTCTTCTTAAATGTTTAAGGTAGATGGTATTATTAATGTAGAAAAGGAGAAAATACGGAAGCTATCTAATATGGCACAAGTAAATAAATTGTCCTATAGAAAAACTCATTTAACAAGAAAACTGCTATCTTTTATCAAATCTCAACCGCACTACTTTTAATTTTATTAAAGTCTATCTCATAGGCCGTTTTTGAAGTCAAATATTTTTCGCGGCATTGAGTTAATTTTGAAGCAAATATCATCAAGATATTGTTGCGCTATATCATACACTGATTTTCCTTTTGGTATAAACCTTCTCACGATTGCATTGGCTCGTTCATTGGTTCCACGTTGAAAAGAACAGTACGGATCACACTTGTATAGCTTCACACCCAACCGCTTGGCTGTAATTCCTAATGTTTTAAATTCAAGTCCATTATCTACTGTTACCGATTTCGTTGTTATATTATTCTCTTCAATAAATTTTCGAATTAAGTTTGATGTGTAATAGTCATATCGATATTCTGCTTTATTAGTCAGCTCATTCTTGAGTAGCGGTCTACAGTAGAAACAATTGCTGCAGATTCATGTTTCTTACCGATTACAGAATCGATTTCGAGATGGCCAATCTCGTTACGTTTCTCAATGTATTTAGGTCTAAGGCTAATTGGAAGTACCGTTTTCTCTTCCAAGTTCCATCTCAAGTGATTCATCATTCCACTAATTCTCTTTTTACGTTTTCGACGTTTATAGCACATTCTATTTGGTTTTATATCAAGTTTACCTTGATTAATCCAGTTATAGACTTGCTGCGATGAAACACACGGTTTATATGGATGATATCGTTTATAGTTACTCAAGCATACTTCTACCGAATGAACTATAGGATTGTAGTGATAATGCAAATAGAATTATTATACATATATCTGTATTTATATAATTAATCAATTCTGTTAGTTGTGTATTAGCTGATTCCGGCAATTTTGGATCGGACAATGGTTTGAAATAAAAAGATGAAATATACTTGAGTTCATGGAAGACAGTAAGGATTGAAGCTTTGGCCCCGCAATCTAGAAATAGCATTTGGAGTCAAGCAGAAATTTGATTATAAGCAACAGATAGAGCAAGTTCTGAGTATTGTCATGTTGGATCTTGGGAAATTGGTAAGATACCTGAGGTTGCCCAACGTTCACGCTTATTGGGTGGGACTTTATACACATATGCTATTCTGTGTTATGAATAACCCGTACTTAATAAGTTAATTTAATGGTTAAAAACTAGCATAGCATTTTAAAAAAAGAGGGGAATTGCAATGTCATCAAAAATTACGAGAGTCTTTACATCTGTTTTCGTCGTCTTTATAGTAATGTTCTCAATCTTGCTAGTGTCCGCACAACAAGAAACGATGCTTAATGATATTTTTAAATCCGAATCCTATAAAAGTATTTATATACCAGATACTGCAAAAATATCGAGAGATGAGTTTATGAGTATCATCGGTTCTGCCCAAAAAAATCATGTTTATTTTGGAAAATACAGCGAGAAAATTCGCTATGTATCTGTTAATGACTTTAGCACTGACGTCGAAGAATTTTTAGGCGTTAAAATTCCGCCGGGAACATTAAGTTTATCAACTTTTAAAACGAATAAAAATCACGATTTTTATGTCAAACCACTAAACATTGGTTCAAACGAGCACCTTGAATTAACTTTTAAAAAACTTGATGAAAGTACCTTAGACGAAGAAGTCTACGGTTTTCTTGATCTCTATGCAAAAGATCAAGAACAAGCTGAAGTATATATCGAAGAAATTGCTCAGCGAGCGGGGTTAGATGCTGATGAAATTGTTCAGCAAAAAACAATCTCAAGTGATGCTGAGTTTTTCTTTTTGTTTTTGATGGTTGCAATTGTAATTTTTTCGATAAGTAATATGCTCGTAACGATTTTTACTTTTGTAAAAAGAAATAAAGAAATCGGCGTATATAAATTACTTGGATTGTCTGATTTTTCGGTAGCGAAAAAGGGAATATCTCAATATATTTCATGGTATGTGGTATGCTCGGTTATTGTGATGTTTGTGACATCGTTAATCACGAACTATTGGAATATTTATCTAATTAAAATTCAGATTCTATATCTATCAATATACTTACTTGCATCGATTTTTTTGATTATTACATCTTCAACTGTTATTACGCGAAAATATAGCATTGCTTCACTTACAAAAAACCAAAAAACAACAAATGCGATCATAAGGATTTCGATGGTGTCTAAAGTATTATTTACAATTATACTGGGATATTTTTTACTCAATACGACTAATATGTTAGAATCGCTTGCTGATCAACGCTATAAACTTAGTATTTTTGAAAACTATCGGGACACTTATGCTTTTACAAGTTATGCAAAAAACAGATCAGATAATAATTCTGCAGGCAATAAGCGTGTTCCAAAAGGATATCCAGAATTTAATTATTCAGATTTTTATAAAAAAATCGTCGCGGGTAATAATGGCTACTATGTTGATTTTTCCGCTTATTCTTGCCCTGATGAAACGAACGAACGAAAGTTAGCAAGAAATTGTTATGATGATCAGTATATTTTTGCTCTGGTTAATGATATCTATATAAACGATTATAAATTATTACCGATGGAACAAATCAAAAACGCCCTAAAAGAAGAAAAACGTGTCATATTAATACCGAGAGAGCTACAATATTCTGAGAACTTGATACTTCAAGACTATAGCGAGTATTTCCAATCAACGAAAACGATCGTAGATGATTTGCAGATGGAATCAATAATCTATGAAGACTCAGATTTTTTCTCAATGAACAGTGAAGTAGTCGGTTCGGATTATCTTATCCATAATCCGATATTAATTGTATTTGATGAGAATACAGTTAAAGGGATTCCCGATTATCAACTCCGATTCTTTGGTTATGGAACGTCAACAGCTGCGCAGTTTAGTCTGGACTCGACGGAAACAAAGGAAACGTGGTATAAGAAGAATGAAGATGTTTTCAAAAAGTTCAATTTAGAGAATAATATTTCTGTTGAACATTTTAACAACACTTCAAATGATCTAAATATAATGATTTCTATTTTGGAATTTTCTTTAAAGATCTATACCGGTATACTGCTTATCTCAATTTTATTAATCAGTTTTGTATCCTTTAATATAACACATACGTATATGAGCGATATTCGAAAAGAAATCTTCGTTAGAAAACTAATAGGGGAATCTGATTTCAATATATTCAAACAATACATTCTTTTGTTATTCTTTACAGATTTACTTGCTGTTGTTATTGTTACTGTTATTTTGCCGGTGTTCTTAAAAACGACCATTAGTATTAAAGGAATTGGAGTTCTGTTTCTGTTAATTATAATGCTTGATATTATCGTATTTAGTATTGTGAAATCGAAATTTGTTAGAAATAATTCGAGTAATCAGATAAAGGGGGAATAGATGATGATTCAATTGAAGTCGGTAAGTCGAACATTTGGTAATCGCACGCTGTTTCATGATATTAATGAAAAATTTGTGGTGGGTGAATTGGTTGGGATATCCGGGAAAAGTGGCTCTGGAAAAAGTACACTATTAAATATAATCGGTTTAATTGATTCTGATTATGAAGGAGAATTATTAATTGATTCGATAGCTACTAAAAATATTAGCAAACGTAAAAAAGAGCAATTGGTCCGTGAGAATATCAACTATCTATTTCAAAACTATGCCTTAATTGATAATGAGAGCGTTCGGTATAATCTTGAGTTAGTACTTAAAAAGAAAGATGATAATAAGTTAGACGATGCTTTAAAACAAGTTGGACTCGATAGCGCAATATTAGAAACCCCAATCTATATACTTAGTGGCGGGGAGCAACAGAGAGTCGCATTGGCCCGGTGTATTTTAAAAAAAGGTAATATCGTTCTAGCGGATGAACCAACCGGTAATTTGGATCAAGAAAATGCAGAGATTGTGATGGGAATTCTTTCTGAGTTTACAAAGCAAGGGAAAGTCGTTGTGATTGTTTCTCATAGTAAAGAAATTATGCAATTATGCGATCGAGTTATAGAACTATAATAAGATGAGTACTCTATTAAGGGCATTCGTAAATCTAGATCTTTAATTCCGAAATAATAGTAGTAATTTTTATATCTAATATTTCGTTGAATAAACCGAACGCCTAATTATGCATGTGGCTTTTCAGGCGGTTGATGTGTCACTTAAAATGAATCTATCTCGGAAGACAGATACCAATACACTTATTATTTTTTATTTTGACAAAGTGTCTTGATTATTGACCATGTTATGGTAATATCTATGTAAGGGCTTTCTAAGTTGAAGCATGATTTTATAAGGTATAAATAATATCGGTAGATGCTTTTTCTATAATCAATATCGGAGTATTTCTCTGAAAAAAGAATCTACTAAAAACTATTAGATAGTAGCATTTTATTTTCAATTTCAACATTTATAACGTAACTAATGATCGAATGCATAATGAACAAGTTATCTAATCTTATAGATTCAAATCAAAAGAGCAGAAGGTATGTTTTGATGTAGTCATCGAATTGGCGTACCAGTACCTAGTCATAGTAGAAATGGGTACTCAGGGGATGATTTGATTATAATTCGTACTCCTTGGGTCTATTTGTATAATGTAAGTGCAGTGTTGAAAAAGATAATTATATTCAAATATTGAGTGTAGTTTATTATTAATAAAATTATGAGGGGGAATATTATGAATAAAAATAAACAGGCAATGAAACTTGGAGAAATATCATTTGGTGCTGGCTTTTTTGCTTTTGTTGTACTAAGAATCGCACATGTTTTTTATGCTGCTGATCGGGGTATAAGTGGAGACTCATGGAAGATGTTCTTACAATTTAAAGGACTTACGATGATTAATCTCTTATCATATGCATTAATTGTATTTTCGATAATAGCTCTTACTTATTCTTTGCTTAATATTGTTAAAGAATAGACCATTTATTTATGAAAACCAGATTCCTTGTGGATGATATTTAATTGGTAAAATACAATTCGAGTTTACATCATTTATCATAATGATAGCAAGATGGATATGAATCAAAAACATCAGAACAAATCTATCTATTTGGAAGAAATCATTTAGTTTGAATATCTACAGCCCTTAAAAATGAGTATAGCTTTGGTAGTGCGGTAGATGACCGCACTTTTTTATAAAAAATGAGTCAGATTCATTATGTAGAAATGCACTGTCTAACTCTTTGATGTTAGACAGTAAATAAGATGAAAATACTCTATTTATAAATCTTATGTTTAAGTAGTAGATTACTTAAATCGGAATAATCCTATATAAATTAAAGTTGATGAAAAACATGTATAATAAAATTAACAGGAGGAATTTGAATGAAAAGATTCATGATCGTATGGGTACTTGTTTTAACTTTCATTTCCGGTTGTGTTAAGCAAGACATGCTGAAGACAATGCAAGATGATATTGAGTTAAATGGTATAGAAAGTGTTCGCATAGAGAGACATATCGGTCCAACTGTTTTAGAACGTGAAGTGAATGCTGAAGATATCTCAGAACTCGTTGACGCATTAGATGAATTTGAGGTAGAGAAAATCTCTAAGAGTAAAATGGAAGTTATCTATGGTGGAATGATAGTACTAACAATAAATCTAAAGAGTGGAACTACTTACGAATTTAACAATGTAGGTAATTATTACTTGATCGTGAATAATGAGAATTATGTTATTAAAAATAATAGTTTTAAACCATTTGATAGGTGGGTCGATGCGGTATTGTAGCGATAAACTTTATACTGATTTAATACTTTCGAAAAATTATTCAGAATTATTGAATTAGGTATTACTCGATAAAAGAATATATATGCAAAGTGCGAAATCATTCGCACTTTTTTGTCATTTAAGAGTAAAACGACAATTAAAAAAATTCCGTATCTAATTTAATACTGAGATATAAAATGGAAGTATTATATGCAATAATCTAAATATTTCCTAAATAAAATCGTGTCTTTAATACGAAATAGCGGAGTAAAATAGGGGCTTTTTTTGTGTTATATTTTATGCGTACACAAAAGAATAGGAGGGTGATTATGAGAAAAACGTTTTGTGTATTGGTTTTTTTGATTTTTACTATGGTGTTAGGAAGCATCGTTGATTTATCCGTCCAAGCGAATGAACCTGCTGGACCAACGGACTATAATTGTTATTATTATGGTTTCGACGGTCGTGCAAATAGAAAAAGAGCGATAGTTTCAAGTGTCGTTGATAAAGAGACGTATAGCCCAAGTGGTATTGAATGGGATTATTCGTCTTTAAAAGGACTCAACATGTTTTTTTCGATTCATAATTCTAGAACGGGTAAGGAACAAAGAGAAGTTCTTTTTATGAATCATGACTCGGGTTGTTTTACAATAACAAATACCAATACAAAGAGAGGAACTCAATATGATCTACGAGCTCGCAGACAAAATATATGGGATAGTGGGTATACACAAGTTTCGGGATCTTGGAGACCGTAAGACTTTAAAATAGGATAGGAATTGTAAGATGCTTTCACGTAACGTAAGAAAAAATAGTGATTATCTACTAATTGTATTGCTTTCTACATCTGTATTCTTCATTTCTCTTGAATCTAATAATCACACGCTATCAACGCTTTGGGAAGGATTTCAGAATGGTTTTAAGTTTTCGGGAATCGATGCGTTGGAATTCGGTGGAGAGAATAATTGGTGGCCATTTTTTCATCAAAGTGTAGGGTCCTACATTAGTATGATGATCTGGGGCTCGAATTTATTTCAATTATTACTTCCGCTTTTTATCAGTGTAGTTGGGATTAACATCTATTTAAAGAAGAACAATGAGTACTTTTTTGAGTGTTATCGTTTTGATTGTTATTCAAAATTCATACGGAAGAAGATTTTTGAAGAGTCGCTTAAAGTCTCAATAGCAATCTTCGTGGGTTATTTAATTTTCTATATATTCGCCTCATTGTTTGGAAGCAAAGTGAGTGCAGATGATATACAATTTGGTATTCCGGTAAAATTATTCATTGATTGGCTGCCGAAAGATTTCTTTTTAAACCACTGTAGGCTGTATCACTTATTATGGGGAATTTTTGTATTCTTTGTAGTCCCATTAATCTATGGTGTCGCATATGGTTTTGTAGTCCCTTATTTCCCAAATTTGCCTATGGCAACACTAGCATTTACGATGTATTTTATTTCTTTTTCAATCGCAAGTTCATTATTTATCCCTTATAACTCCGTTTTTAGATATATGTTCGATCCATCAGCTGTAATCGTTTCAGGAGCCTATAGTTATCCTAATACACTTATGTATCTATCGTCATTGCTGGTTCCGATTATCTCAGCAGTAGTCTTGTACTTTATAAGTTGTCATCGCTATGAAGTTTAGAAAAATAAAAAAATTCTTACCTTGTATGATGGTCCTCCCATTACTGACCATCACTTTTATACACTTATTAAACGTACACCTTGATACGGTACATGGATTCCAAATTTACGATGAATATAAGGTATATTTTATGAACTCATCTGCATTCATCAGAGTCGGACTCTATTTCAAAGACATAATAGTTTTTGGGGTATTGAATCTGATTGTGTATTACTTGTTTCTCTATACAGATACCGTAAGTGAACAAGAAACGTCAATTCATATGTTTATGATGTCACGATTTAAAAGTATAACCCGTTATTGGATCTATCTATTTTTAAAATATTTAATGAACTCCTTCGTGATAATTATGGGTTATGGAGCACTTTTAGTTGCTTTTTCGAACACTCAACACGTTCGTTTCGTTTTGTCTCCTAATAGTTTAGTTGAACTTTTTTTACAGGGCATCAAGATAGCACTCTTGATGGTATTTTTAAAACTACTTTATAATTTTATAAACATAGCAACAAAAAACGGTTCCCGATCAATTCACAAAATATTTACTGTATTTATGTTGTTGTTAGCAGATATAATCATCGGCAAGTATCATTTAATTGTAATGCCTGACACGTATGATATTAATTTACGGTATATCTCAATCTATATATGTTTCATTGTTATGACTTATTTTTTATACTGGGGTCATTCAAAAAAGATTGGAGAATATTATGATTAAGATAAGAAATGTATCGAAGCGATTTAAAAAAACAGAAATTTTCGAAGACGTCTCTTTGGAACTTCCGAAGGGAAAAATTGTAGGAATTGCTGGCGAGAATGGATCTGGAAAAAGCGTCTTAATGAAGATGTTATGCGGCTATTCTAAACCCAACACAGGAACAATCAATGTGTATGGTGAAACATTAGGTGTAAACCGTGACTTTCCAAGGAGTGTTGGGGTTTTGATTAATGACTCGCATTTCATCAAAAATTACACAGGTATGGAGAATCTCGAGTACTTGATAAATATTCGTAAACAAACGGATAAAACCTTCCTTAACGAATTAATTCAAATCTTCGATATGGAACGCAATATTCACAAGCGATATAAGGCTTATTCGTTAGGAATGAAACAAAAGTTAAGAATTATTCAAGCGTTCATGGAACAACCCAATCTCGTACTCTTAGATGAACCCTTTAATGCTCTTGATAAAAGGTCAACAATGGTACTCATTGACTTAATAAAAAGATATATTAATAAAGACCGAATCATTATCTTCACAAGCCATGAGTATCAACATATCGAGCACCTAGCAGATACCGTCTTAACAATACAAGATAAAAAAATCATAGTTGATTGTGCATAAGAGCCAATCAATAAAACATTGATAAAAAAAACACGCTCATGTAACTGAATCTATGTCAGTCAAAGAGCGTGTTTTGTATATGATTGGGTACGTTAAATCTTAGAAATCTACTGAATCAGGATCGAGTGCTACTTTCGCGGTACCTTTTAACGAGTCGATGAAAGTCATTGTTTCTTGATCTAATTCAAAATCAAATACTTGATGGTTTTCAATAATTCTACTTGTAGTTACTGATTTTGGTAGAGGTAAGAAACCATGTTGAATCGACCAACGTAGAACAACCTGCGCTACTGTGCGGTTATACTTTTGAGCGATTTCTTGGAGTTCTTTAACCTCGAAGATACTGCCTGTTCCAAGTGGGCTGTATGCTTCGGTTAGAATACCATGTGCTTTATTGTATGCTACAAGTTCTTCTTGCATGTCACTTGGACTTAAGTAAATCTGATTCACACTTGGTTTAATCACAGCTGTTTTTAAAAGTGCGTCAAGGTGATGTGGGTGGAAATTAGATACCCCAATGCTCTTAACCTTACCGGCACGATAAGCCTCTTCCATGGCTCTCCACGCCTCAGCGTTTGCTTGTTCCCAAGTATCACGAAGTGGGAGCGGGTTGGGCCAGTGAATAAGGTAGAGATCGACATAATCCAATTGAAGTTTTTTCAATGATAGATCCAAGGCCTCTAAAGCACCTTCGTAAGAGTGAGCGTCATTCCATAGTTTTGTTGTGATGAAAAGCTCCTCACGAGGAATGCCACTTTTAATAATTGCACGACCAACACTTTCTTCGTTACCGTAAACGGCAGCAGTGTCAATATGGCGGTATCCAGCTTCCAGTGCATCGAGTACGGATTGCTCCGCAATCTCACCATCTGGTGTTTGCCATGTACCAAAACCAATTACAGGAATTTCCAAATCATTATTTAAAGTATATGTATTTTTCATAGGTTCCTCCATGGATAAAGTATATCAGTTTTAAGTCTGATAACGCATGGATATACATCAATCTAAGATGAAATTAAGATGAACATCGACCTTGGTAATCAATTATGAACTTTATTGAATAAGCATCGATCGTGTATCGTATACATTGTTTTGAATCGGATGGGAGTCGATATGATATAATATGAATAAGAAAATTGAAAGTGGGAATTACATGAACGGAAAAAATCGTAGAGATATAACAATAGGTGCCCATGTTAATGTTGTGTTGAAACAAGACCAACGTACAGGGAAGCTTACAGAAGGGTATGTAGACCGTATTCTTACAAACAGTTCACATCATCCACATGGCATCAAAGTAATGTTAGCTGACGGACAAGTGGGACGCGTCCAAGAAATTTTAGAAGACTAAAAGGATTTCATTTTGAAATCTTTTTTTATGATTTAAATTCTCGTTTCGTTATATTTTATCCATCGATAATATTTATTTGTTTTTACTTTGATTATGATATGATGGGTTTATAAGAAATCTGTCTATCGTAATTTTAGTATCAGGGTTTAAAGTGGTTTTTGACGACAGACATTACTAAGAGATAACAGGCGGGTATCCAATATGACAAATAAAAAGTATCGTCCGATTTTAAGGGAAGGTGAACATCTCGTTCAATCGAAAACGAATGAACATCGTGTTAGAGGCGTGAGCCAAGATAGTCATAATCGTGTTACAGATATTGTGGAATGGGAAGTCGTTGATGATGATTATGGATTCGATCATTCCTACTATGAATCGGATCATCTTAATCAAGCACGTGATGATTCAGTCAAAGAGAGCCTAATTGGGTTATTGTCTGTAATTGTGGCTGTTAAGGTGAGTGAACATATTATTATGCCATGGTGGACTAATAAGGCAAAACCCTTCTTTAAGAAGAAGTTCAATCGAAATGTGTCAACCGAATCGAAAAGCACAATAGAAATCGTTCCATCGGAATCCATTAAGGAGGCAGTAGATGTAATGATTGATCGATCGCAATACGAAATGAGTCATGATGCATACGAGGCACATTTACAGGAATTGGTTTTTGCGATGATGCGTTTTGCTTATGAGTATCGAATACTAAGTCAAGCGGTTGTTGTTGATTCTTTACAATCAGAAGAGAATTTTAATATCAATCAGCAAGATTATTTTGAAGTTTCAGAAAGAATTATCTCGGAAGTAGATCGCTTGTTGGCACATGATTGTATAACTTTGAGTAACAACTCAGAGAAAATATTTTTGGAAAGTTTAGGAGGGGGCATTAAATCGGATGGCATTTACCTTCCAGTTCAAATCAATCAATTCCAACCAGAGGATATTAATCATCCTGGTGTCCTATTTTAAATCGAATAAATAAAAGATAGGGAAAAGGTATAAAAACTTATTAAAAATCTTTAATGGTTTATGTCGTTTTAATGGCACGGGCTATTTTTAGGAAACGCTTTTAAATGTGTATCATAGTTTCAATTCGTAATTATACAATTATAATAACTCTAAATTGAACACAGGAGACAAATATGATGATAAAATATCGAAAAGTGAATTTTGAAACAATGCATGAAGTCAATCTGGATGCATTCGTTAAATTATCAGAAGAATGGGAACAGGAACAATGCAGTTCGGCTTATAGTGCCAATACTAAAGACTACTATAGGGATAAGGAATTATTTATGGCAATGGATGGAGCAAAGATTATAGGTTATGCATTGGGAACAATTAAAGAATTATCACAAGCGACATCGTACAATCAAGTTGGTGAACGTGTCTTCGAGCTGGATGAATTGTTTGTCTCGAAACCTTATCGAAATCAGAAGGTTGGGCAAGGATTGTTTAAGTTTGTGGAAGCGTGTGTGGCCTCACAGGTCGATTTGATTGGAGTGATTGCGAATGCATCGGACTACCAAAAACTATTAAGTTTATATATTGAAGATCTCGGTATGGATTTTAAACATGCTCTACTGATTAAGCGAACACATGATCATAATGGAAAGATATCATAATAAAAAACTCACGTCTCTGTGGAGTAGTAAACTAAAAGTAGACAAGTAAAAAAGACTTGTCTACTTTTTTTGTGTAATAATAAAATCAGAGATAAAACGGAGGTATTAATGATGGGAAGACCCAAAGGCGGATTAAATAATAAAT
>NZ_SCFT01000020.1:0-27443 GCF_016617655.1 Erysipelothrix sp. strain 2 (EsS2-7-Brazil) | reverse complement strand
TCTTTCATTTTTTTATCTAATTGTTTATACTTCATATGGGAGCTCCTTTTAGTCGGGTGGGCTCCTTTTATTATACAAAAACAACCGCACCTTGGGTGGTGCGGTTGAGATTTGAATTTAGGAAAAAGAAATAGCTCCTTAAACGCTATTTCTTTTTTTTACAAGAAACGTTTGCATGAGCACTTCGCGCTTTTGCAGATAACCGTGATCTTCACGAGTTGGATGAACGCGATGAGCAAGTAATATCATGGCTCGATTATCATGAAAAACAAGAAGCGGTCCTGTGAATCCAGTATGATAACAGGCATCGATATCGTTATAGACGTATCGGTTCCAACCGTACGAACGCGAATTAATATTTGTGCTTCGAATTTGCTCATAGGATTTTGATGATAAAAGGCGAGAATCGGAAGTAAGCATTGCTTCCATAAATCGTTTTAGGTCGGGTAATGTAGAAAAAAGACCGGCATTGCCAGCAATGCCCCCACAATTTCGCGCCGTTTCGTCGTGGACAACACCTTGGAGTAGGCCATATTTTTCCGTTAACTCCGTGGGAATACACCGTTCAGTCTGTCTCGGATTAAAGGTTGTGTTCGTCATCTCGAGGGGATTAAAAATAGATTTAGAGAAGCTCTGGTTTAAATCGGTGTCTACTGCTTCAATAAGGTATCCAAGGATTAAAAAATTAATACAAGAGTAAATGGTTTCTTGATTTGGGGCATTGATGAGATCGTCACAATTCATCACGCTTAAGTAAATTTGTTCACGGTTCATTTCAGAACGTCCTGTAACACTTGGAGCCAAACCTGAACGATGAAGCAAACAGTGTGATACGGTAATTTCAGGATTTTTAAAATCGTTAATGTATGTTTGGATGGGTTCATCCAAGGAGAGTACTTTTTCATCGCAAAGTTGAAGGATGCGCGTTGTTGTGAATAATTTGGTGATTGATGCCACATCAAATTGGTGCGTTTCTTCAAGTTTTTGACCTTCAAATGTTGTGGTGCCATAAATCGTCTCGGTCCAGATGCCATTTTCATAGACGGCAAAGGCAAGTCCACTGACATATCCATCATCGACGAGTTGATGTGCTTGATTCATAAACAGATCCATTAGAATACTGCTTTGAGGATGTCAGCGGGTGTTTCAAGAACAAAATCAATTTCATCCATTCCTTCCATCGAAACATTACCCCAACTTGCCAGTCCAAAAGCCATTCCAGCGGCCTTAGCAGCTTGATAATCAAAAATACTATCTCCAACATATAAAGCGCGGTTGGGCGTGATATCAAGCATTTCTGCACAGACAAGAAGGGGTTCGGGGTGTGGTTTATGATGTTGTGTATCTCCGGATAACACAACAGCGTTAAAATAACCATCCATTCCGTTTTCCACCACATCAATATCATACTGTAAGCGACGTTTTGATGACGCGACACCTTGCTTAACGATGCCATCAAGAGATTCGAGTACAAATTCAATACCGTCAAACAACGTTGCAGGATGTGGATATTCATTCACATATTGAACCCAACGTGGATAAACATCTGTCGAAATGCCTAATGCTTTTAAAACACCATGCCCGTCATAACATGTTAAGTGAATCAATTCATCATAAGTCATATGAATTCCGAGCTCCTCTTCAACAATTTTCATTAATGGGTAAAGGTTCATGTCAAATGTGTTTACGACCGTCCCATCGAGATCGTAGATAACTGCATCATAGTTCATAAGCTTCCTCACTTTTTATTCTATTATACATGATTTAGGATACGGGAGTTTGGACAAATAATGAACGATTTGAAATCAAAAAGAACGAAAATGTATCGAAAACGTGATTTTTGTTCATCAAAAGCGAAACACTATGAAAAATGTGAGAAAGGAGTGGGGTGAATTCCTATTATTTGTAACGTATAATAAACTAGGAATGGAGTCGATACTTATGAAAAAACGAATTACCTTATTATTATGTATTGTATTACTAACAGGTTGTGGCGCAAAGACAAAATCTGAGGAAACACTTGAAGCTAAAACCCTAACAACAAAAGACGTGGAACTTCTTAAAAAACATGGTTTGGATGTTACTGAAAATAATGAAGTCAAGGTTGATAAAGATGGAAACATGGTCTTTATGGTTGATGAGAAGGAAGTCAGAGTTCCATTTACATTATTGGATGATAAAGACGGCGATCAGAAAATAACGGATGTTTTGAAGGAACAAAAAGAAGCATCGAAAAAAGAGACTGACGCAAAAAAGGATTCAAAAAAAGACACAAAAAAAGATTCCAAAAAAGAATCGAAATCAGAAGCATCTAAAGAAACTAAAAACGAAGTGAAAAAAGAATCTGAGAAAAAACAAGAGAAACCATCTGAGAAGAAGGAACCAACGGTAACCTATCGTGAAGCGAAAGATTATGAATCCATTGCATTTTCTGAGGAATACCGCGAAGATGCATCAATGAATAAAGGTGAAAGTTACGTTCAACGTGATGGAGAAAACGGCAAGAAAGAAATTGTCTACAGCGTCAAGGTTGTGGATGGTGTGGATTCAGAATGGACTGTGAAAAGTTCCTCAGTCGTTAAACATCCTGTTAATAAGATTATTGTGAATGGAACGTATGAAGCACGGGGATCAATGAGTGATGGTTATGCAACTGAGGTTTATAATCTCATTAACGCAAAGCGTCGTGCTAACGGTTTAAGCAATTTAACTTGGTCAAATAGCCTTTATAATTCAGCTCAAATAAGAGCAAAAGAGATTTCTGTTCTGTTTGAACACACTCGTCCGAATGGGCAATCGGTGTTATCAATGGCAAATGATATCAATGGTGAAAACATTGTATACGGTCGTATTGATATGGATTTCTTAGTGAACTTATGGATGAACTCTCCAGGACATTACAGTAATATCATGAACGACTTTAATTACACAGCGACAGCTGTTTATATTGAAGATGGTTATGCATACGCAGTACAACTCTTTGGATACTAGTAAAAAAGCGTACTTCTCATGTTGAGAAATACGCTTTTATTATGTTTTATGCGAGACGACCGGTTGCTTCAAGATAAAGGTTTGTAAAGTAGTTTACGGAAATTGGTGCAAGAAGCAGGCTCAGAGCATGATCGAGTATATTTCCTTGCGCTGTGCCTGGCCCAAATATTGAATCCAAGAGTGTTTTAAATAAAAATTGGATAAAGACAAGGGCAAGGGTAAAACCGAAAATGCGTAAACGGTATCCTTTGCTGATTTCAAAACACTTTTCAAAAAGATTATGATCGTCTGGGAAATCCACAAGCACAAAACTAAGAATTGATAAGGGAATTGCGATATAAATACCAGGAACAAGTAAAAGAACAAGTCCAATTGTAATTGCAAGCGCAGAAAGTAAATAAAATTTAAGTGCCCGTCCCCAATCAACATACGCTGCAACTTGTTTTACAAGGTCCCAATTCAGTTCCGCATCTTCAAGACGACTGAAGAAAACAACCATCTCCACCAGACCATGGAGGAGCATCGATACCAGTCCAATTAAAATCAGGATTACTGCTGAGATGAAGGGGTTGACCCCAAAATCTAGAAATCCAAGTGCAAATGGAATTAATAGGATGAAAACTGAAATAATAAAAATTTGTAAATAATTATGAAGTAGACTTTTCTTTGTCATAAGTTCTCCTTTATTTTTGTGTTTGAATATGGTCTATGAGTTTCGTAGCGTGGTTGGGATCGATGCGATAGACTTTTCGATCAACCACAAGCTTATCGTCAAAGACTGAAAGCTTCATGTGATTTTTGTCCTTAAATATGAGCTCCATATCATCCTTCGTATCAGGCTGTGATATCTGGCGTGTAGAACCCTTTAGTTCAAGAGATTTTAAGAGCGTGATGCTCTCTAAAATACGATTTGCATCGTGAGTAGTGATTTCAGTCTCTTTGGATTTGTAAGTGATTGATTCAACCTGTGTTGGATCAATAGATTGGAGTTTTCCTTTTGATAAGTAATTAGGAAGACCCATCAGGACTAAAACACCGATACAAACAATAAAGACGATGATTCTTGAATTTTTTTTCATGTTTCCCCCTTTACATCAATTATAACGGATTTGAATAGCAAAATGTTGCGGTATCATATTTTGAACATTTTGGAATGTGGGGAGGTAAAATAAAAAACCACTGGAAGGTGGTTTGAAATTTAATATGGTGGAGATGGCGAGAGTCGAACTCGCGTCCAAGAAGTGTTCCACATTCGAATGTCTACAGTTTAGTCTGTTTCTAAATAATCAAAGTTCAAGCTCCAGACAAACCTTCCTTTGATGTGCTCTAAAATTTTCGTGGCATACACCGAGCAGTGCTGGCCCTTATTCTTTGTGAGTGAGTTGATATCGTTTGCCCAAAGACCAAACGCCCGATATCAGGCTGCAGCGTTAAACGCTAATTAAGCAGCGAATTGTAAACTGTTGTTTCCAGTTAATTTTTTTTAGCTATTAGGTAGCAACTCCACTGCAATTCGAATCAAACGAAATCCTGTCGAAACCATGACATCCCCAGGACCACCATTATAACAATATTTCCGTAAAACTACAATAATTAGACGTTATCGAAGCACTTTTTAAAAGATACAAGATAGTGTATTATAGATGGAGAAATAGAGGGACAAAATCATGAATAGAGAAGTTTTAAGAGATAAAAAACGTATTGTGGTGAAAGTAGGGTCATCATCCCTTACGCATAAAGAATCAGGAGACTTAAATTTTCGTAAACTCGAGCAACTCGTCCGAGTTTTGGCTGACTTAAAAAGCCAAGGTAAAGAAGTTGTGCTTGTGTCTTCTGGAGCACAAGCAGTTGGTCGAAAGGCATTAAATCTATCTCAGATCCCCGATAAAATGGCCAAGAAGCAAGCACTAGCCGCGATTGGTCAAGCGAAGCTAATGATGACCTATCAGCGATTGTTTGCGGAGTACAATCAAGTGGTTGCGCAAGTGTTACTTACAAAACATACAATGTTTAAAGAAGAAAGTCGCAACAACGCCAAAAATACTTTTCATGAACTTTTAGAAATGGGTGTTATTCCGATTGTGAATGAAAATGATACCGTAGCTACTCATGAGATTGAGTTTGGGGATAATGACCATCTCAGTGCGTTTGTACTTGCGATGATTGACGCGGATTTGCTTATTATTCTTTCGGATATTGATGGGTTTTATACGGATGATCCATCACAAAATGAAGATGCGCGACTCATCGAATATGTGGAGAAAATTGATGAACGTCATCTGAAAATGGGGAAAGAAACAAGTTCTTCCGCTGTTGGTACGGGTGGCATGAGTGCCAAGATTGATGCAGGTCGCATTGTAACCAGTTCCGGAGCAGATATGGTCTTGGCAAACGGGAAAGACGTGAATATACTTCATCAAATTCTTGATGGGGAAGTAGTTGGAACTTATTTTAAAGCAAATAAATCAGAATCATTTGATTTAGAAGCTTATTTGTAGGAGGAACGATGAAAGAAATTGGAATTAACGCAAAAGAAGCATCGCGCTCGCTTGCACTTCTGACACAAGAACAGAAGAATAAAGCACTTAAACATATTGGCGATGATTTATTAGGGCAAGCTAATGTAATTATCGAAGCGAATCAATTGGATTTGGAAGCGGCAGATCAAAATGGAATTACTGGCGCATTGCGTGATCGTTTAATTTTAAATCAAGCACGCATTGAAGCGATGGTACAAGGTCTAAATGAACTTACGCTGTTAAAGGATCCAGTTGGTGAAGTTTTAGAGGTTTTAGAACCTGAAAATGGATTGTACATTGAAAGAGTATCCGTACCACTGGGTGTTATTGGGATTATTTATGAATCAAGACCCAATGTAACGGTCGATGCTTTTGGTTTATGTTTTAAAAGTGGTAATGCGGTTGTATTAAAAGGTGGAAAAGAAGCGATACATACCAATATAGAACTTGAACGAATTGTTCGTAACAGCTTGACGGATTTAAATATAAATCCCAACTGTGTCCAAGTTATTAAAGATACACGTCGTGAAGTAACGACCCAACTTATGAAACTTAATGAATATATCGATGTCTTGATTCCACGAGGGAGCGCGGGCTTGATTCGTGCCGTTGTGGAAAACAGTACCATACCCGTTATTGAGACGGGGGCAGGGAATTGTCATATTTATGTTGATCACGATGCGGATGTATCGATGGCTTTAGATATTATTGAAAACGCGAAATGTCAGAGATTGGGTGTGTGCAATACGATGGAGTCTTTAGTTGTTCATAAAGATATTGCACCAACATTTTTACCTTTATTAGTGAATAAGCTTTCTCATGTTGTTTATCATGGGGATTTGGTTGCGTGTGAAATTGTGGATACAATGGTACTTGCAAATGAGGATGATTTTAGAAAAGAGTATTTGGATCTAGAAATGTCGGTTAAGGTTGTGGATTCTTTAGAAGAAGCGATTGCGCATATTAATTTCTATAATACTAAGCATTCAGAAGCGATCATTACAAATAATGAGAAAACGGCTCAACGCTTTACGCAAGAAGTTGATGCATCTACAGTGTATGTGAATGCATCAACACGCTTTACAGACGGCTCACAGTTTGGTTTTGGGGCTGAGATA
Source organism: Erysipelothrix sp. strain 2 (EsS2-7-Brazil) (assembly GCF_016617655.1). Taxonomy (NCBI): domain Bacteria; kingdom Bacillati; phylum Bacillota; class Erysipelotrichia; order Erysipelotrichales; family Erysipelotrichaceae; genus Erysipelothrix; species Erysipelothrix sp. strain 2 (EsS2-7-Brazil). The sequence continues at coordinate 20,815 of NZ_SCFT01000020.1, read as the reverse complement.
GGCATTAGTACTCAAAAGTTGCATGCGCGTGGTCCTATGGGCTTAAAACAGCTTACATCGTATAAATATATCGTAAAAGGAAAGGGTCAGACACGTGTCTGACCCTTTTAATTATTTATCGAGTGTTGTCATTAAAGAACGATCATAGAAAGTACTTCTACGAGATAGTTCTGCATTAAAGGTCTCAAGACCATCACGTTCAACCAGTGTTGGTTCTTTTGAGAACAAATCAGTACCCAAACCAAGACGGTGGCCTTCGATCTCGACACCCATTGCGGAAAGTGTTGTCGGGAAGAAATCAACGGGGGAAAATGCACGGTTATGAGTTTCTGCGGATTTTTGAGGTGCATTGAGAATTAGGTTAAAGACCGTTCGTTGATAGCTCGGATCAAAATGCTCAAAGAATTTTTTATCCATACTCAAGTGATCACCCGTGATTAGAATGGTTGTGTCTTTATAGAAGGGCTGCGCTTGAATCCAACGAACAAACTTAACAGTTTCTGCTTGTGAGAATTGAATTACGTTTGCATATTGAGAATCGTGTGGTGTGGGTGCGCCTTCTTGTAAGTAGCCATCAGGAAAGTGTGTATCGGCTGTTTCCATGGTGAAATTAAACGGTTTTCCAGTTGTGGAAAGACGTGTTATTTCATCTTTTGCAAAGCGATACAGTTTATCATCCTCATAGCCCCACCATACTTGATAGTCTTGCGGAATAAGTCCCTCACTTCGCGCATGGTTTAAATCGAATATATTAAACCCACCGTGAGAAGTAAAGTAAGTTGTAAGCCCTCCAAAATCAGCATCAGCCCCAAACATAATGGTTTGTTCGTATCCTTGATCATGAAGAATATCTCCAATACCGCGAGCACCCGGTAAGAAATATCCCGATTTACCGTAGTCTTGACCTTCTACTGGAACTTTTAAAGGAATTCCCATTCCCATATTAACCATTGCTGCGACAGACCATCCGGATCCATATGTTTGATAGGGTCCTCCAAAGGTGTCATTATGAGAAAAACTCATCCCCTCTTTCGCAAGTTCAGTCATCTCTGGCATCAAATTCATATCCATGTGTCCACCTAATTCTTTAGGTAGGTAAGAGTTCTCCACAGATTCAACATAAATATGAATTAGATTGCGTTTTTTTTCTGGAAAATGAAGTATATCATCGCTCGGTTTGACGTAATTTGACTCAATATAGGGGGATTTACTTGCAACTGAAGTTGCGACTTCATCCAGTCGTAATCGTTTTACGCCATACACAGTCCCCAATAAAGCAAGTACAATTCCAATGATTAAAGTTGATGTACGCAATTGCTGAGCAGTAAATACTTCGCGACGGTGTTTTCTAAAAATATGTAAGTCCTTTTTGTTTAAGAGGACAAGAACAAATATAATAGCAACCAGAGCAGTCTTTACGATTGGTTTTAATAATTGAACCATAACACTATCTCCGGTTCCTTTGACTGGTGAGATAAGGTTAAAGATGAACTGCTCAGGTGTGAGTGCACCAAAGAAAGCTGTAAACCAACGTGAAAAGAAGAAAAATGCAGCACCGATCACAATTAGTATGACAAGAATACTATTTACAATACGGTGACTCCGTGCACGAACATATTCTCCAGGAATAAAAATAATCGTATTATTGATAATCGCTTGAAGAAACATGAAGAGTAATCCTACAGGAATTGAAACAAGCACAAACTTAAGTGCAAAGCTTAAAGTATAAGCACTGCTTAATAAAACTTGAGGCTTCTCCAAACCAAAGCGTATGAATAATATCGTTACAGCATTAACAAGAATGCCATAACCTAAAAGATTAAGCCAAAAGGATTGTTTCTGATGTTCCTGATTCATTAAATACGTGCTTAATAAACCAAAACACAAAGCAATCAAACAATATGTCGTTATTTGTATAATCATCATGATACCTCGAATCTATCTAAACAAAGGATACAATAGGAATCCAAAGCACACAAGATGAAATTGTCTAGAAAATAGAAAAAGAGCCTTTTGGCTCTTTTATCCTTGTTTATCTTTAAGAATTGTAGCGTGTGAAGCAGCGTGAATTGCTTCAGCAAATCCATGCGTATCAAGTGCACGAACACCTTCGATTGTTGTGCCACCAGGGGAACATACACGATCAACAAGGACATCTGCCGGTTCGCCACTTTGACTTAAATAATCTGCACTTCCTGAAACTGCAGCACAGGTAATTCTAAGGGCGGTCTCATAATCAAAGCCTTCTTCAAGTACTGACTTCGCAAGTTCATCGATAAATTTAAATACAAATGCAGGAGAGCTCCCAGCTAACCCAATAAAACCACTAAATTGTGATTCAGGGATGGATACAAACCCACCAAGTGCATCGAAAATATCTTGAACTTCAGTTAAAGCTTCAGGAGATACCATCGTATTATGACAAACTGCAGAGATCCCACGTTGAATCGCAACATTCAAGTTAGGCATAACTCTTATGATTGGCATGGGACCAGATAAGGATTCAATATCCTTAAGGGTCTTTTTAGCCGCAATTGAAACTAAGGTTTGATGATCTAATACGGGCTTAATTTCATTGAGTACTGTTTCAAACATTTCCGGTTTAACAGATAGAAATAGTAAATCGACACTTTGCGCACAGTCACGATTTGATTTACATGGATGGACGCCAAGTGCAGATGCTTTATCACAAGTAGACTCGTAGGTTCTTCCACTAATATAGATCGAATCCTTATTCTCAATACCATTTATGATCGCGTTAGCCATATTACCAACGCCGATAAAACCGATTTTCATAATTCACCTCATAGAGACTAAAACAAGTCTTCTTTATACATTACACGGTGCACCTGCTGTACCCACTTCTTAAACTCTACGAAATACTCATCATTTTTCACAAACTGAGGACGATGGAGTTCACCATACACGCCTTGTTCATAACGGTTTCGCACGTTGTGATTGGCTTGGGTAGGTGCAATATCTTCAATACAATTTACAGTATAACTTAAATCAGAATTTGCACTGCAAATATAAATGCTTGCAGGATCAACGATATTCATAGTTGAAAGTTTATCCATGGTTAAAAATGTTTGCCCTTCAATTTGTGGCATATAGTACTGAATAATATGCTGCACGAGGAAAGTATGAAGTGACAAATCGAAATCATCACCGATTAACGTACTTCCCATCAATGCATCAAAAAGGGCAAAAATCTTATTCACAAAATCATAAGTTCCCGAAGGGAAATCCCCATAGGGGATGGTGTAATTCCCTTCAATTCCTTTCTTTACGACTTTTAACTCATAATCCCATAAATCTTTTCCCTTATGGGTAAAGGCATAATATGCTTCGATGACATTAGGAAAAAGTGTCACCAACATATTACTTAATAAGGGCTGAGCCTTTTCGAAAGCGAGCTTGCCAATTGGATCATGGGTTCCTGTAAAAGGGGTGATATTGTTATCAGTAAAGAAATTAAAATATGCTTGATGATCGTAATAGGGTTCAACACCAATATGCATACGACGGATAAACATACATACATCGAGCAACGTATACTTAATCGCAATTTTATAAACGGATTGACGTTCAATAATGAAGTTTAAAATTGACAACATGGTGTGTTCACCGTAATACGTATCATAGAGGTTTTGGATTACTGGAATGTCTTTGGTTAGAATCATACCTCGTCCAAATGAAAAGTCTGTAGGCGATGCCGTAAAAATAATGATAGCTCGATTATTAATGCGTTTAAAGAGGCTTTCACTCACAATTTCTTGATATTGATTGAAAACAATTTCGTAAACAAATACCTGGCCATCAAGGATCATTTCATACGCTAAAACCATATTGTCTTGTGCGAAAATACGGTAGTGACGTTTTGCCTCCTCACGAAGGTTGAAATATTCAATTGAAGGATGATCATATTTTGGATGATCACGTGTTTCAAGTAAATGATTTAGGTAAAGACCGTTATTCATTTTTCGTAAAAACGCAAAGGAAAGTAAGAGTGATGATTTACCCGAGGCATTATCACCATAAATGTAGATACGCGGTTTTACAGTACCACGTTTGTTTTTAAACTCGATTCGCAAATCTTTATAACATCTAAAATTCTTTAGAGTTAGACTACCAAACATTTAAAGACCTCACAGTTTTAAGTATTTATCCATCCAGTTGGTAATTTCTTCAAGTCGTTTGATACGAGCTTTTGGTTTACCATTACGTGAAAGTCCGTGGTTTTCTCCACGCAACCAAACAAAACGCGTATCCACGCCATTTTCTTTGAGATATGTGAAGAATTGCATACCTTGTTCGATTGGACAGCGATAATCTTCATCAGAGTGAATAAAGAGTAACGGTGTTTTCACGTTGCGAGCATATTTTAGTGGTGATTGATTCCACATCTTTTCAGTATCTTCAAGGGGATCTGCTGCCGTTTGATCATCAGCGAAATAGAATCCAATATCTGAAGTCCCATAGAATGAAATCCAATTTGAAATTGAGCGTTGGGTTGCTGCACATTTAAAGCGATTTGTATGACCAACAATCCAGTTTGTCATAAATCCGCCATAAGAACCTCCAGTTACCCCGACGCGCTTCGGATCAATAGCGTAGCGATCCAAGACGATATCTGTAAACTTCATCAGATCAGCATAGTCAACATCACCATAACGACCAAAGATATCCATAAATTCATTTCCATAGACATCACCGCCGCGTGGGTTTGTAAAGAAGACAATATAACCTTTATTTGCCCAAACTTGCATTTCATGATAGAAAACATCAGAATAAATAGTTTTTGGTCCGCCATGAATATCTAAGATGGCGGGATATGATGAAGTTGGGTCGTAATCTTGAGGTAAAAGGACCCAACCATCAAGCAACTGACCATCATGAGTATATTCAAAGTGTTCGGGTTTTGCGATGTAGGTATCTTTTAAAATAGACTGATTAAATTCCGAAACCATTGTGACTGCATTTTTAGCGAGGTCAAGTCGATAAAGTTCTTGAAGATTATTATTGTAAAGACCAATACCGTAAAACTCATCATTAAATTTAATCCAACCATCAAGACTACCGGGTGCATCAAATGCACGTTTGATGGATGTTCCATCAAAACTATAAAGCACTGTTCGATCACGATATGTTCCTACAAAATAATACACATCATCAACAACACGACTTGTAATGGAATCTACGTAGCGGACATCACTTCCAATGGACCCCCAGGCACTTAAACCGAAATCTTGAACCTTGATAAGTGCGTTGTGGGTAATTTGATAGAGATCGCCATTTTGATTGATACCATAATCGTTTAAATTACTACCGAATGCATAAATTGTTTGATGAATCATAAATACGGAACTGAATGAAAAATTATGTTGCGTATACAGTTCTGTCTCTTCATTTTTCGTAAAATCATAAAGATAGATATCTTGATAGAAATCCGGTTTACCTGTTGCAACTTCACGAGCATAAATCATGCATTGTTTTTCTTTATCAAAATGATAGAGTGAAATATCTTCGTTTTTATCTGAGAGGGCGACATAACGGTCTTCATCAATCGTATAAATAAACAACTGACTTCGTTTGGCTTGGTTAAAACCGCCGCCGTTTGAGTAGAAAGGGATTTCTTCGAAGACTTCGAAAAATGAACTGGATTCTACTTCTGCGTTATATTTTGATCGCGCATCATCATCGCCATCAAGGAATACATGATCGGTGACACTTAAACTTCCTGAAAGCAATAAATGATTCTCATCAATGACTTTCAAAGATCCTACTGGAAATTTAAACGTGTAGGCATGATTCAGTTCACCTGAGTGAATATCGTAGCGATAAAAGACTGAATGTTTAGATTTTAATGCTTCTTTTTCAGACTCTAAGCGCGCTAAAGGGAGTAAAAGGGTATTATCCGTTTCCCAAAAATAACGTGAATCATTTCCTAAATCAAATATTCGTTTGTGTGTTAATCCGTCGGAAAGATAGAGATCGTGAACATAATCGTTTTCATCATAACGTCCAACCGATTTAATAAATGCCATGTGTTTCTTAGCAGGACTTGTTGTAAGTGAAGCCAAATAAGTATAATTCAAAAAATCTTTTAATTCTAATTGTTTCATATGTGTCACTCCTTTTTAGAATTATATCACAATCATACCGAACAGATACGTTTTAGCACAAAAAAAGAAGTTGGTGTCACCAACTTCAAAGCAATACATATTTAAGAGTGCATCACTTAAAACGTTGTTCTTTTAAAGGGATAAATAAGCGAAGCACAGGAACCATTACCGCTGCTACAATACCTACAGCAAACCCCGTATTATAGAGGTTCATACCAGCATGTAACGAACCGGAATTTAAAACAACTGAGGAATTTATAAATCCAGCGACAATACCCCAAATAAATCCAAAGTCACCAGCTATTGGAGCCAGCGCGGTGCTAAATAAAGCGCCAAGTAAAACGGCAGGCTGATCTAATGACCAACTTTTCGTAAGACCGCCAAGATACACACCAATAAATATCGGGGTGATATTTCTCCAATGCTTCCCAGCCCCTGAAAAACCAATGATGGTAAGGATACCCCCAATATTCGGTCCGTTAAGTGCACCTTTCGCAACCACGAGCACAAAGAATAAAGCTAAGAATCCGTTCACGGACATATTAATTAAAACAGCACCGAGGCCATATTTTTTATAAAAATCATTGTCCCCATGACCGGTTTCACGAAGTAATTGGCGGTATTTACTAAAAGCGTCATGATCACTGAGCCAACCGATATAGAAAAGCAAGAGAAACAAAATCGACAATACAACGGCAGAGGGAATTGTGTATTCTGTCGTTACGATTAATCGCTTATAAGGGACATAGCCATACGATTTCATAATCGAAACATAGAGGGTACTCATAATTCCAACCGCAAACCCAATATTCGCAAGACTATAACCATCGTGAACTTTATATAGAGAGCGTGCTACGGGTTTAATCGTAAAACCAATTGAAAGTCCAACTGTAATACTTAGAATCAGCCGTAAGTATAGAGGGAGATTGACGACAAACATTAATTCACTAACAATTGGAGAAAAGCTTGTCGCCAGTAAAGAGATATGGACAATATCTTTGTAAGCTTCTTTGGTTACAAGCGCATAAAGATAAGTACCAATGAGTATCGGAATAATATTGACAATGTTTTTACCAAACAATCCGAAACTTAACATAAGCATAATTGAGGCTATGACCGAGCCTGAAAACTCGGTCTCAGAATACATAATGATTAAAACGGAAATAAGCGTGATTAGACCAGCATTAAATAAAGCTGCACCAACGCCGCCGATTGCGAAATAATCGGTAATCAAAATATCTGACTGAACAATGATCTGAATCATTCCAGAAAAAATGGTTTCGGGTGAATCAAGAACAAATGCAGAGCCAATAAGTAAAATACTTAAATATAAGAAAAGCCGGTTTGTTTGATTACGCATAAATCACTTCCTTTTTCATAAATATAACTTAATTTTTCTTAAATAAAAAGCATTAAATGAATAAAAGAACACCCAGAAAACAATAAAAAGAACGCATAAGCGTTCTAAAAATTACTCTTTGAATTTTCATCGTCAATTAAATTTCGAATATCAAGCATTTTTTGATCTGTTTTTGCAATCGTCTCTGCACAGTCGAAAAGTTCTTCGGATACTAACTCAAGATGGCGATGATCTTTTTTGTAACGGATTTCGTGCTCTAATGAAGCCCAAAAATCCATGGCAATTGTACGAATTTGAATTTCTACTTTAGCGTAATGTTTTCCATCTGAAAGAAAGACGGGAACCTCCACAATTAAATGAAGACTCCGGTAACCGTTTTCTTTAGGAAATTGAATATAATCTTTAACTTCAAGGACTTGGATATCATCTTGATTTGAAATCATATCTGCGACAATATAGATATCATCAATGTATGAACAGATTACCCGAACACCTGCAACGTCATTTAAGTGCTGAGGGATTGAATCCACATTCAAAGGGACTTCAAGTCTAAGTAGCTTTTCCACAATACTTTGTGGTTTTTTAACGCGTGATTTTATGGTTGTAATTGGATTTCGGGTCGTAAGTGTTCCAAGTTCTCTGTCCAAAATTTCAAGTTTGGTGGTGATTTCGCGTACTGCGCAATCATATAAAAGCATTAAAGCAATGAAATTTTTGGTTTGATTTACAAAGTCTGTGGGCACTTTAAATTTTTGATTATTAATAATAACTTCATTTCGTGACATAAACTCACCTCTAAGATTATTTTATCATAAAATATTAAAAGTCTATGATATCTAGAAGAAAGTAAAAAAAAGAGGGTTACCCCTCTATAATTGTGACATCGTATTTTGGTTCATCACGTTCTTTATCAAACGTAATACTGAGGTCTTTATCGGCAAAAAACCAGTCATCTGACTTTTCAACATAAAAGTTGATGCCTTCTACTTTGATCATTTCCAGTGGTCTACTTGGTTCCATAATTGCCAACGCAAATGAGAAACCACCGTGAGGACCATAAACCTTTCCAAAAAATTTAACGCTGTCGTTTGCTTTAAGATTCAGTTCGCGAATATACCACTCTGCTGCTTCTTTTGATACTTCTAATTTCATTGTGTCACCTCTTTTAAGTTATGTTATCACACTCTGGCTGAATTATTATGTAATATGCTTACTCTCGATAGGTAGCCATCAAGTCTTTAAACATATCGGCTGTGCTTGGGGGTGTAAAGGATACAGCGTTTGCGCCAGCTTGTATGGTTTTCCGACATGATTCTTCCGTAGGGCCACCAGTCGCGATAATTGGTACTTGCGGATGATTCTTTCGAATTGCCGCAACAACTTCAGGTGTGCGCGCTGCCGCGGATACATTTAGGATTGTTGCACCGGCATCAAGACGTGCCTGAATATCTTCATTTTCGTTAAGAACGGTGATGATAATCGGAATCTCAATCGCTTGTTTCACAAGACGTATTAATTTATTTGTAGTTGGAGCATTTAGGACAACACCTGTTGCACCTTGTTGTTCAGCGTCAACTGCAAGACCTACAACGCGAAGTCCACGGGTAGTGCCACCACCAATTCCAGAAAAGACGGGAACATCCGCAACGTTTTTAATTGCGTGTGTAATTATTGGTTGGGGTGTAAAAGGATAAATTGCGATAACTGCATCGGCATTACAATTACGAATAATTGCGACATCAGTCGTGAATAAAAATGACTTAATTGTACGACCAAATAATTTAATTCCACTTGCTTCCTGAATCGATTCAGGCACACGAATAATGTGCGATCTTAAGTTGCCATTATATTCTGGAACAAACATACTTACCTCCTAGATGAGACGTTTTTCAAATCCTCCGTCTACTTTTAAATTTTTTGTGACAATGATAAAGGCATTGGGATCATGTTTTCGAATAAGTTGTTTTAATTCAACAACTTCACTTTGCGCAACAATGGTTACAAATACATCCATTTGACTCCCGGTATATGCACCATAGCCATCCCAATACGTTACGCCACGATGGATAACTTCAATAATTTCACGTTTGATATCTTTATTTTTCGTATATACCATTACACTTACCTCAATATTATGTTCATGGAACTTATCAAGACAGAAGGAAAAGATAAAGGAGTACACGAGCGAATAAAGTGCGGTTTGTGCATTATAAACAATTAAACACACAAGATAAATTGAACAGTTCACCATTAAATATAATGAACCCAAACTTCCTTTCTTTTTTTGAGATAAATAAAAACCAATTACATCCAAACCACCCGAGGACCCTTTGGCGCGATATGAAAGTGAGGCACCGAAGGCACCAAGCACAGCCGCAATGATAATTGAAATAAAAACATCATCTACAATTGGCTGACTCATAACAGGAATTAATGTAAAACAGATTGCTTGTGTTACAATAGTGACAAGTGTATAACGCACAAAAGAATGCGAAAACTTGAACCATGCAAAGATAAGCAAAGGAATATTAAGAAATAAATTTACGATTCCAGCAATGTCAAAACCAAATTCAAATTTAAAGACGTATTGGATGGCATCACGCAATAACTGCGCGATCCCCACCATACCACCATTGTAAATCTGGGCAGGAATAATAAATAGATTAACAGAGAGTGCAAACATTATTGCACCAGCAATGCAAAGTAAATAATTTTTTGTTTTTTTCATACTCTAATTATAACAAAATCTAAGGGTTAAGAGTATTCTTTATTTATGAAAGAATTTCAATCGAGATATCTAGGAAAACAAGAGGGATTATGATGACAATACAGATACGAAAAGCTAAAATTGGTGATTTACCCGAGATCATGCATATTATTGAACAAGCTAAAGCGATGTTTCGCGATAAAGGTATTGATCAATGGCAAAATGGGTATCCAAACGAAGATACCATACGAAACGATATCAAAAATGAGAATGGCTTTGTGATTCTCAAGGAACAAGATTTGGTAGGAACTTTGATGCTTCAACTGGGTGATGATGAAAATTATGATACGATTGAAGAGGGGCAATGGAATGAAGAAGGTCCCTATGCGGTAATCCATCGAATTGCGATTCATCCAGCATATTATGGTCAGAAAATTGCGACACATGCTCTTAAACAGATAGAAAACACTTGTGGAAAAGCAGGCTTTTCCGTGGTTCGAATCGATACGCATAAAAACAATCTTGCTATGAATGCACTGTTGATGAAAACAGGATACCAACTTTGTGGTAGAATAACTTTAAAAGATGGGGGAGAAAGACTCGCGTATGACAAAAAAATATAAAATCATTGATTGGCACTGTGATGTGCTTTTGAAACTCCAACAGGATCAATCACTTAATTTTAAAGATTCAAATGAATTAGATGTCAATTATGAAAAATTAAAAGCAAGCAATACGAAAGTTCAAGCGATGGCAATCTTTATAGATCCCGATTTAAACTTTAATGATAAATATCAAATTGCTCTCGAACAGATTGATGCATATAAACATCGTGTGCTTACAATACCTCATGTCGTTCAAATAAGATCTTTTAGTGATATCGAGAAACTAGGGTCGGATGAAATTGGTACATTTTTAACTTTAGAAGGTCTTGATTGTGTTGGAAATGACATGGAAAAAGTAAAGCATTTGTTGGATGAGGGGGTTCTCTCCATTGGGATGACATGGAATGATGCGAATCTAGCATGTGATGGAATTGGTGAGCCACGTGGCGCAGGTCTGACTGCTTTTGGATTTAATGTAGTGGAAGAACTCAATGAACGAAATTTGTTTGTAGATGTATCTCATATTAGTTTAAAAGGTTTTGATGACGTACTTAATAGTGCAAAGCATGTTATTGCAAGTCATTCAAATGTGAAGGCTATTGCGAGCCATCGGCGTAATTTAAATGATAATCAAATCAGACGTATGCTTGAAGGGGGGTTTCCAATTCATGTCGTGTACTATGATGCTTTTGTAACCGATGACGAAAAAGAAACCGAAATTTCTGATTTAGTACGTCATATAGAATACTTAGTAGAAATGGGTTGTGAGCAGCAAATTGGACTTGGTTCAGATTTTGATGGGATTGCAACTAAAATCAAGTATCTAGAAGACGCTTCAAAAACACAAAATTTACTTCTGGAAATCGAAAATACCTTGGGTGAAAAATTTACAAATGCGATTGCTTATGATAACTTTATTAATTATGTTAATCATAAAATGATATAAAGGAGAACGAAACCATTATGGAAATCTTTAATACACGATCATTAACACAGAAACAAAGATTTAATGTAGCACTACTTGTTGGGGTAGTTTCGGCAGTAGTCTTAGGAATTGTATCAGGAATTTTTAGAAATAAAGTTGCGAACTTCTCATTAGTTATTGTAGGTGTTGGGTATCTTATTGCACTTGCGATTCAGAAATTTGGTCGTGGCGTCCAAATGAAATTTTCGATTATCGCAGCCTTGTTTACTTTGTTGGCAATCATCATTAGTGATGTCGTGACCGTTATGGGAATTGCGGGCCTTTTCGAGTTAAGTAGTTATCAAATTATCTTTAAGTATGCAGCACAAAACGAGATTCATTCCGTTTTATGGATTGCATATCGTTTGCTAGCGATTTATATAAGTTATAATTATTCGAGGATTATTTAATGGATGGTAGAGAGACGATTGCAACGATAAATCTCGACAATCTTTCATACAATATTAATAAAATAAAAGAAGTGACAGGGAAGTCGCTTTTTGGTGTTGTAAAAGCAAATGCTTATGGTCATGGTGATGTTGAATGCAGTCGCATCATGATCGAAGAAAATCTCCCGTTTATTTGTGTTTCATCAATCGACGAGGCACAACGTTTGGTTGAAAAAGGAATCCTTCATGACATTCTAATTTTCAGTTATGTTGATCCAAATTTCATTGCATCAAATCATCAAGAGCAATTCGTATACACAATTCCTTCAATTGAATGGTTTCGTAAAGTTCAAACGTTAGACCTCGACCTGCGGTTGCATTTAGAAATCAATGTAGGCATGAACCGAATTGGAATAAAACACAATCAAGAAATTGAAGAAATTCTATCGAGTGAGGTTTCACTGGAAGGAATTTACACCCATTTTCCAAGCCCTGAAAATCTTGAAAAAGGACGTGAACAATTAGCACGTTTTGAAAAAATTGTCACCACATCGAACCGTGATTTTAAATGGGTTCATGTTGGGAATGCACCGGTTTCAATTATTAAAAACAGTTCAGTCATAAATGGTTTTCGTATGGGACTTGCGGTCTACGGGTATCGAGTGGATATGCCAGTATTAAAACCAGTGCTGTCTCTGCATTCCACGATATTGCATATCGATGAGGTCGAGGCAGGGGAGTCAATTGGTTATGATTACACCTATGAAGTGGAGACCAAAGAGTTATTTGGAACCATGCCAATAGGCTATGCTGATTGTTTCGATGTAAGAAATAATTTAGTTCCGGTGTATATTAATGGAAGACCGTATTCGATTGTAGGAAAAATATGTATGGATCAGACGATGATACGAATTGATGAACATGTTTGTTTGGGTGATGTCGTTGAACTGATTGGTGAACATAGAACCTGTGCGCAACTAGAAAACATTACAGGGATTTCGAAGTACGTACTTCTATCAACCCTTAGCGAACGTATTACCCGGCATTATATTCAAAATAAAAAGATTGTTCATATCGACAAAAGAAAATAAAAGAGGAACGAGACGGGGACTCTAAAAAAATAAACTGGGATTTGTAACTTGCGGTAATGTACCGAAGATATAAATCCCAGTTTTTCGTGACTCAACATTGAAGATTAAAATACTGCCTAATGCTTGAAACCGTGTTCTTTCCCAGAGGATACGTATCGCGTTTCAATATGCGTGATGTTATCTGATAGCCATCGTTGAGAGTGATATCCATACTGTTTTAATGATTCTTTCTTCCTTCTTTGTGTACTAAGAATGTGTTGAACATCATCAAAGATTCATCAGTGCTCGGTCTTTCAAGACTTAAACGATTACGTTCTTGATCCAAATTGAACTCCGTGCGGATTGACTGTTCTTATTAAGGAGTCCCATTAACCGAGGTCAGCCCCACAGCTTCTTTATTTATGGAATTTAAAACATACGACTTTATCTGACTAAATGAAAATAGAGTGAGACCATCATAATAACCATCACGACGCCGATGATTAAACCAAACAGCTTCCCATCCTGCATTTCTTGCGCCAAGAACGTCGTTTGCGAGGGAATCGCCAATCATAATTAGAGAGCCAGTTTGTTGTGCTTCAATAACTTGGAATATTTCCCGGGAAGGTTTATAATATCCGACATCCCCGGAAACAATGATCTGGGAATGAGGCATGTAATCTTCCAAACGTAAGGCTTTAATTTTCTTCCATTGATGTTCGGAAGGGCCATTCGTTAAGACATAAAAAGGTATGTTGCGACTATTAAGGATAGTGAATAAATCATGAATGGCAGGATGCAGTTCGAGGTGATCCAAGTGATATGCGTAGCGTTCTTGAAAAAAATCTGCTTCGGCAGGACTTATTTGGATTCCAATATCTTCGAGAGGTTTTTGAATTCGAAAACGTCTCATTTCGAGGTTTGTCATTGTGCCATTTTGGGTTGCTTCAAACACAGAATCACTGTAGATACGACTTTGAATGTATAACGAACGGACATCTTTTACGTCAATAAATCCAGCGTCATCGAGCGCTTTTTTAAATGGAATAATTTGATCGTAGAGCGTGTCATCCATATCAAAGATAAATATACTCATATAATCTCCTTTTGGTATATATTGTTAGGGTAAACGTTAAGAAAAAGGATTAATATAGATTAATCCTTTTCAGAAATAGAATTTATTGAATCTCCCATGGACTTTCATTTGTTTTAACAAAAGAATCCAAAGAGCGCAAGGCAACCTCGACCATGTCCGATACAGCTTGATCTGTGTAGAAAGCACAATGCGGTGTGATAATAACGTTCTTATGACTTTCTAATAACGTTAGTTGGTGATTTGTCAGTGTGGATAAGCGATGGTCTTTATGGAAGATGCCGAGTTCGCCTTCAAGAACATCAAGACCTACAGCACCAATATGACCGTTTTCAACATATTTAATGAGTGCATCTGTATCAATTAATTCTCCACGTGCACAGTTGACAATTACTACACCAGGTTTTGTAAGCGCAAGATGCTTGTCGTTGATGATGTGGTGTGTTGATTCAAAGAGCGGTGCGTGTAGTGTAATGACATCCGCTTCTTTTAGAAGTGTTTCAAGATCCACATAAGTTAAAACATCTTTAATGGCATCATTTTCATAAAGGTCATATCCAATAATACGGCCACCAAACCCTGAGAGGTTACGTGCAGTAATACATCCGATACGTCCGGTTCCAATAACACCAAATGTCATGTTATGCATCTCTTTTCCTTGAAGACCGGCTAAAGAATAATCCTTGATTTCTGTACGTTTCATGATTGCTTTCATATTACGTAATGACATTAGAATTAACATTACCGCAAAATCGGCAACACAATTGGGAGAGTACGTTGCATTTGAGAATTTTAGACCGAGATCGCGAACGGCATCCATGTCGACATTATTAAACCCAGCCGAACGAGATGCGATGTATTTTGTCCCGCCCTGCGCAAGAATCTCAAGAACGCCTCGACTTGCATCGCAGTTACCGAGAAAAGCCACTGCCTCATAACCCTTAGCTTCTAACGCATTATCCTTGCTAAGTTGCGCAGGAACAACTTTTAATTCAATGTTCATTTCTTTAGCATAACGTTCAAACGCTTCCGTTTCATCGGGGCGGACAGCATAAGCAATTAATTTCATATTCAATATTCTCCTTCATAATTATTAGACGTGTAAAAACATCATCATGTGTATCCTACAATAAATTAGGACAGAAAGGGTGTAAGGCGCCCATAAATGCCCTACCAATAAAAGTTATCATTGCGATTGTTGATTATCAATCTGTGTTTGTGAGAGGGCTTCGCGATCCACACCAGAAATTGACTCAAAGCGACTGGATATCTTGCGAGATGTGATGTGTAAATCCTTGACATCTTGATTGACATTTTCAATATGTTTACTTAAATTATCCCATCGCAAACGATAACGGTCAAATTCAGTGTGCAAGCGATTGAGTTCATCGTGGATGACACTTGCATATTTTTCGCGTTCGAGATTTACGAGGATAGTTTGAATTGTCGTCAGTGTGCTCATAAGTGTTGTTGGTGAAACCAGCCACACACGTTTTCTTTGTGCATATTCCAAGATGTCCGAATGATAAGCGTTAATGGTAGCAAATACAGCTTCGGCAGGAACAAACATTAATGCTTGATCCGAAGTAACCCCTGAAATGATATATTTATTCGAAATTGCATCAATATGCTTCTTGCAATCAAGAACAAACTGTCGTTCTGCATTTTGTCGTTGGTTTGGGTCCAAAGATTTATCAATCATACGTCGATAATTCTCAAGTGGGAATTTGGAGTCGATAACTAGTGTACCAAGTGGCTCGGGTGCAAAAAGAACTGCATCAGGTCGTATGCCTGGTGATAAGTTGTACTGCATTTGGTAAATTCGATCATTTTTATCCCCGAAAATTGACGCTAAAATTTGATGCAGCTGCACTTCTCCAAAAGTTCCGCGTGTTTTTTTATCGGTAAGAACATCTTGTAATGAAACAATCTCAACTGAAAGGGCATCAATTTTCTTTTGGGCTTCATCAATCTTACTTAATCGCTCCACGATATTTGTGAAGGTGTCGTTAGTTTTTTTAAATCCCTGATCCAGTGATTGGTTTACTTTTTCGTCCATAAGCAGTAATCTTTTTTCCACACTCTCTGTGAGTTTTGTAAACTGTTGATCCAATTGAAGATTCATTTTGTCGTGAAAGAGGATTAAAGCGCGATTGACCTCTTTTTCAAATACAATATTTCTTTGTGTTAGGTCATTAAAACGGATATCTATTCGGTCTGTAAATTGATTAAACTTATCAGAGGTCTTCTCTCGACTTTCAAAATCAAGTGCAACCATTTGATTCATTGCGTTGTTTGCTTGATGTGTTACCAAATCTTTAAGTTGTGAGACCTGATTGGTAATGTCGTCAAGATTCGTAGGATTTCGTTGAAAACTTAATTGCAAATATATAAGGATAAGTAAAAGTACAATAATAAGTATTAATAATATTTGTGTCATAGTGGCTCCTTTAATTAAAACTATTATACGACACTTCAGCGTCACCGTGTCAATTTCATGCGTTTATCGAATAGATCGAATATTTTATAGTATAATAAGGATAGAGGTGTCAATATGAATAAAATAGGATTAGCTTTATCAGGAGGCGGTGTTAAATCAATTTCTCAACTTCCTGTTATTCGAGCATTAAACGAAGAGAACATAAAAATTGATATGGTGTCAGGAACATCAATGGGTTCTGTAATTGCTGCTCTGGTATCCTGTGGATTAACCTCCGATGAATTGACGGATATTGTTTTGAAATTAGAGCGAAATATTAAAGAAAAGCATATTTTCTCAAAGCCAAGCCTTAAATTACTTCCATTTTCAAAAGAAAAACTTACGGGTGGATATGTGGATGGACAAGAACTCGAAGATGAACTTCAAAAAGTTCTTGATGAAATCGGGGTACATAATATTTCAGAGGTGAAAATTCCACTTGCGATTCCAGCTGTTGATTTAACCACGGGGAAAATCATCTGCTTTGTTTCACATCCCAATGAATTTAAAACGCTTGATCCAATGTGGGAGATTGTTACGGATATTCCGTTGGCTAAAGCGGTGCGTGCATCGTGTTCATTTCCGTTTGTGATAGCAGCAATGGAATACCAGGGATATATGCTGGTAGATGGTGGTGTGCGAATGAACCTGCCACTCGAATTAGTAGAGGCATATGGTGCTGACAAAACAATCGCTGTAACGATGCATTCTAATGAGTCATTTCATGAATATAATTCACTGATGGCTATTGCGACACGTTGCATGGATCTGATGCGGATTGAAGAAGATTATCATATTGTGAAGAAAGCGGATATTCATATAAATGTTCCGCTCGATGATGTGTGGGTTTTTGAACTTGGTAAAGGTCGTTTTACCATGGATCGTGCGGATCTTGTTATTGAAAAACATAAGGATGACATAAAAGCGCTCGTAAAGAAAAAAACACTCTGGGAACGAATTAAGGAAGAATTGGGAGGACTCTCATGAAATTTAAAAAGTTGCGTAATGGAACTACGATGCCGATGTTGGGCTTGGGAACATATCGCTTGGTGGAAGATGATGCATATCAAATTGTATCAAAAGCGCTTGAACTTGGATATCGTCATATTGATACTGCCATGATTTATAATAATGAAGTGGAAGTTGGACGTGCGATTAAAGATTCTGGAATTCCACGAGAAGAACTTTTTATTACGACAAAGTGTTGGAATGAGGATCAAGGCTATGAATCGGCACTTCAGGCTTTTGATTTATCGTTAAAAAAGCTTGGTTTGGACTATGTTGATCTTTATTTAATCCACTGGCCACAGCCAGCCTCATGTGATACATGGCGTGCTTTTGAAGAAATCTATAGGAATAAGAGAGCTAAGGCAATCGGCGTTTCGAACTTTAATGTAGAACAGTTAGAAATTTTGTTAGAAGAAGCGACGGTTATTCCGATGGTAAATCAAATTGAACGTCATCCATATTTAGTTCAGGAAGAATTAAAAAAAGTGTGCGATCGACATAATATCGCGTGCGAAGGATGGATGCCAATTGCTCGTAATAAAGTTTCTGAAAGTGAAGCCATTGTCAAGTTAGCGCAGAAGTATCATAAAACACCTGCACAGATTACATTAAGATGGCAGATACAAACAGATTGGATCGTATTCCCAAAAACGCAATCGTTTGAGCGATTGGAAGAAAACTTTGATATTTTTGATTTTGAATTAACAAATGCTGAAGTAGATGTTGTGAATAACCACAATGAAAACCTACATTTAGGTACGAACCCTAATAAATATAAAATTAAATAGAGCTTATGTGCTCTATTTTTTTATTCAACCTTGTGAATTATTTTATTTAAAGAATGAATAATCTTATACCTTATGAGTGGATTTATCAATTCAAGATGGTATAATATACATATATTGATAATCATTATCATTATTATTGGAGGGTTAGTTATGTGGAAAGAAACATTATTAAGTTTAAAAGAAACCATAATCTGTGGGATTCTGTTGTTGCTAGGAGCAATACTTAATAACAACGTACTATTAATTTTGGCAATTGCGATTGGTGGCTATAACCAAACGAAAGAAGGGATTACAGATACAGTTCAAAATAAACATTTGAATGTGGAACTTTTAATGATTCTATCTGCTATTGGAGCATGTTTAATCGGCTATTATATGGAAGGTGCAGTCTTAATATTTATTTTTTCTTTATCAGGAGCGCTAGAAGAGCTAACCCTTGACCGTAGTCAACGTGAAATTCGTTCTTTAATGGAACTGCAACCAACAGAAGCTACACGAATGAATAAAAATGGAAGTACTGAAGTTGTACCCGTCGAAGCGTTAGAGATTGGCGATAAGGTCATTGTTGCTGTTGGAGAAACCGTTCCAATTGATGCAATGATTTACAAAGGTCAAAGCAGTATCGAAGAGGCGGCAATTACAGGTGAATCAATGCCTAAAGAAAAGAGTGTTGGAGACATGGTCTTTGGAGGAACACTCAACATTTCGAATCCATTAACCATTGAAGTTAATACTTTGGTTAACGATACACTTATTCAAAAAATTGTAAAGATGGTTGAAGAAGCACAACAATATCCGTCAAAGACAGCTCGTTTTATTGAGCGTATTGAAGATTACTATGCACGTATTGTATTGGTTGTTGTTTTATTGGTAATTCTTATTCCTATCCTCACAATGGGTCAATCGTTCCAAGAGGCATTTTATCGTGGAATGATTTTATTGGTTGTTGCATCACCATGTGCCCTTATTGCATCGGTAACACCAGCAACCTTATCGGCAATTTCAAACGGTGCAAAGCGCGGTATATTGGTAAAAGGCGGTATCCATTTTGAAAACATGATGGATGCAAAAGCAGTTGCTTTTGATAAGACCGGAACATTAACGCAGGGTGTACCATCGTTAACTGATATATTCTATATTGATGATGTTGATGCGCGTGAGGTCGGTGAAGCGATCATTGCAATTGAACAGTACTCAACGCATCCACTTGCGAGTGCGGTAGTAACAGGTCTTTATAATGAATTAAAAATCGAAGAGTATCCATCCGCAAACAATGTTGAAGAAATTGCAGGGTATGGAATTAAAGGGGTTTATGCAGGAAAAGAATATCGAATCGGTAAACTCGACCATATGACTTCAGAAGATCAAATTGTTACAGACAAAGGACTTGAATTTGCAGAAAAAGGGAATAGTCTTGTATACGTCCAACAAGATGGAGATGTTATTGGTGTGCTTGGTCTGACGGACGTAATTCGTCCCGAAGCGTTATCTTTGGTTCGTTGGTTAAACAAAAATAATATCAAGACAGTCATGATTACAGGTGATAACCAGAAAACAGCAGAGCATATAGGATCTCAAATTGGCGTCTCAAAAATTATTGCGGAATGTCTTCCGGATGAAAAAGCAACTATTATTCGTGATTTGGAACGAGAATATGGAACCGTTGTAATGATCGGAGATGGAATTAACGATGCGCCCGCGCTTGCGAATGCAACTATTGGGGTTGCAATGGGAAGTGGAACCGACATAGCAATGGAGGCTGCAGATATTATTCTGGTTAAAGATGATATCACCGGAATCCGATATGCTATCGAACTCTCTTTAAAACTTCGAAAGATTGTAATTCAAAATGTTGGCTTCGCAATTGGTGTCATTCTTCTATTAGTCATCTCCAACTTCTTTGACCGCATATCACTTCCACTTGGTGTAGTTGGTCATGAAGGAAGTACAATTCTAGTGATTTTAAACAGTTTAAGACTCTTGAAAGAAATAAAAATAAATGATTAAGTGGTTTAAAGGGGATATTCCCCTTTTTTATTGCTTAAAAGCACCCAAACAAACCTTTAAAATCACATATACAAATTATTTAAGAACAAACTTAAAATAAAGTGAAAATAGTGTTGACGGTGGATAAAGAGGGTGGTATTATATACAAGCGCTAAGGGAAACCGAGTGCAGAAAATGGTCTTTGAAAACTAAACAGGAAACGTCAATTTCAAAAAGAAAT
>NZ_SCFT01000019.1:0-28082 GCF_016617655.1 Erysipelothrix sp. strain 2 (EsS2-7-Brazil) | reverse complement strand
ACTTGTGGATTAAATTATCTGAAAATTCAATCCCTAAATCACTCTGCTTTCTCATGACTGCAGCGATATCATGATAACCATAACTTGGAAAACGGCGATGCCAGTCTTTAATCACAAAGCTAAGAATGAACGAAATCGGATGTTTAAAAGATAAGTCATGTGCTATTTGGAATTCTTGTCTTTTAAAGTAACGAACCCCTTGTTTACACCAACTCCTTTCACCTGATACCCTTTTTTTTTAATCGTGCAATTTCAATATCTCGTTTTAGAATTTCAAGTTGAAGTCGTTCGATCTCAGTTAATAATTTACTCGTATGAAGCGCAGAAAAATGATTTCCTGTTTTTTTCTTGTTTTTTAAACCCTCTTTACCATCGCGCATGAATCGATCAATCCATCCATTAATCGTTCCTTTAGGACTTCTGATAGTTTCGCAGCACTTATATGTTCATCAACATGACGTATAACGACTTTAATACAATCCTCATAAGTCCATTTATTATTTAATCCACCTTTGGGTCTTCCCATCATTAATACCCCGTTTTATCTCTGATTTTATTATTACACAAAAAAAGTAGACAAGTCTTTTTTACTTGTCTACTTTTAGTTTACTACTCCACTAAACAGCAATCTTTCTTAATTTCATTCATGACACCCTTGCTCTGCTTTGATCGCAGTGATGTGTATTTTTAGAAACGCTCAATCATCAGCGTTTTACTTCATAAACCATACGTAGGGTTTTGAGTGGGTAACCATACAACGTATCTGGAATACAAATTTTTTGGACAAATCCATATTTCTTATAAAATGATTCGGCACTTACATTGCCATTCTCCACATCAACATATGCTTGGTCAATTGTATCAGGAACACTTGCTTCAATATATGCAAGAAGTTCTGAACCCACACCGGCACGTTGGTGTGTTGGGAGTACGTACAATGCAACAATATATAAATCATTGTCACGAATCTCATAATTCCCAAATCCTACAATATAATCATCTTGAACTGCCACCACAAGCTTTGTCGTTTCAATGCGACGCTCAAGGACTGTGGGCGCATACGCATCTTCAATAAAACGATTAATAATATCCAATGGGATTAAATCCTTATACGCTTCTTTCCATGTTATGGAGGCAATCAAGCGAATTGCTTCTAAATCATCGGGCGTAGCCAATCGTATCATTATGTCACCTTCTTTTTATATAGTAAACATTGTAACCGATATCACCTAAAATTCATAGTTTTCAATTTGAAGTTTCATAATTATACTTTGAGACGTGTCGCACTTATTTTTTTTAATATTTCCCAAGAATCATCCATTTCTTGAACTAATTTAAACTGTGTTCGTGCTCTTACTAAATTGTGGTCAGGATAGCTGGTCTTGAAATAAACGTCGCCATCGATGTAGTCTTTAAGAAAGCGCAACCCGCATTCAAGTGTCATCATTTTTGCGCCTTCTGGAAAGAGTTTGATTTCCAAATCTGATAAGCTACCGCCCGCACCTTCAATAAACCCATCCACATATGCTTCATAATACGGGATGCTTAAGTGAACTTTGGATAAGTCTTTTTCATCTTCTAATGCCGTGCTTGCACCAAATCGAATCGAATCTCCAAAATCATCTAAGGAAAAACCCGGCATGACTGTATCCAAATCCACAACACAGAGCACGTCATTAGAATCGGCATCTAAGAGAACATTATTCAACTTGGTATCATTATGTGTTACTTTTAGGGGTAATAGACCCTGTTGATGATAATCCCACAATGTATCAGCGAATTCTTGATGTTTAAGTGCAAATTCAATTTCAGGTAATGCGAAGTGTTTTCGGCCTGATTTATTGAGTTTAAGGGATTTGTGAAACTGATCATACCGCTTCGGTGTATGGTGGAAATCTTCAATCGTGAGATTTAGAGTATCAACTGGGAAGTCTTCTAAATCTTTTTGGAATGCACCAAAGGCAAGACCACTCTGATAAAAATCTTCCTTATTTTCTACAAGATCTAAGGATTTTGAATTCTCAATTAATTCATAGGCACGCCAAAAATCTCCCGATTTTGTTTGGCAGATATATTCTTGATGGTGTGTTGGAATGAGATTTAAAACTTCACGCCTTGGATCACCACCACGTTTTATGACTTTCTGGCGAATGTGTCTTGTTACTTTTTCGATATTCTCGATAAGCCCTTGCGGATCTAAAAAAATCTGATGATTAATTTTTTGAAGAACATAACTTCCTCTTGAACACATAACACGATAGGTATCGTTTATATGACCATTACCAAAGGGAACAATTTCCACTACATCCCCATCAAAACAAAATTCTTGTACTACTTCTTTTATTGATTTCATATTTTCATCCTTCTACAATTATGTGCAAGACCAAAATAACACCTAGCATTTAGGTGTTATTTTAGTTCATTAAAGAAAACGTTTATTATAACGATAGAGTAGCAACAGCAACATTCCTAAACCGACAATCATCATAAATAGAGACTGCATCGAAATGTCCTTCTGGAAATGAATTACCATCCAAATACCCAAGATAAACACAGCTATATTAGCAATGCCATTCAACAGTTTCTTCATTGCGTTCACCCCACTTAATTTCTGATGGCTCAAGGGTTATCTCTTGCCCTTTACCCAAACCATCATAGAAGATCGTTTTTTGTGTTTCATGTGTATTATTCAATAAGGCCACGGTCTTCTGATAAACATTCACTTCACAATGAATATTGGATGCAAAGAAATGCTTCATTTGATCCTCTTGATTCATTGCATAAAAAATTGAACGATATAGAATACGTGTGTTTTCAAAACTGTATGGAAGTCCCGAAAGATACACACCACGACCTCTACCAAATGATTTAGCTGCGATTGTTACATTTTCATTATCCATCTTAATTATTTCAGTAGCCGCAGTTCGAGCATACACATTGTTTATAGCTTCACCGTAATTAAAGTCATTCTCAAGATCATGAGTAATAAAATGATCTGAAAGCACCTCTTTAAAATACTTATCTGTGGACAAGGTAAATCCGAGTTCCTTGTCTACACCCAGAACGTCATGAAGTTGGAAGAAATGTCCTCCTTTTTCAAAAGCACTCGGTTCCCCAACACCGATAAAACCATGTCCTTCGTAAACCCATTTTCGAATCATCGATACAAATGCTGGATCGTTCCAAACAACATCGCCTGAAAATGAAGTTCTCGCATCCCCTGCATTAATCAGGACATCGATATCACTGGGAATTCCCGACTTAATTTCATCAAAACTTAGAAAACGGACATCAACATCCATGCCACTAAGTGACTCTAAAATTCCAATGTAAGAATATATCTGTTTGTAGTGTAGAGCATGTGCAACCATGAAATTTTGCCAACTACGTAGTGATCCCCAAGCACTCATAATCCCTACAGTTGCTTTAGTTATCGGTTTTACATCTTCTATTTTATCAATGATCCCTCTAAATTCATCAGCAGTTCTAGCAATATAATCGACAAACTTAGGAAATTTATAAGCTAGGCTTGGATATCCTCCGTAACCGATACGATTAAGTGGACTTCGCATTAATGCACGACGCGCTGATATCCAATTGTCATTTGCTTCTTTTAATATTGCATCATCATTGCCCTCAAAGAATGTATCAGGAAAGAAATACGGTAAAAAACGTCCTTCTGTATATTTTACATGAGGAATATCGGAAATAAGTCGAAGCGTCATCCCGCCGCCGACACTTCCCACTACAGCATCCAGTCCTATTGTATGGAAATATGGTCCATACGGCTCAACCCCAATCCAGTTATCACCTAAAAACATCATGGCTTCTTTACCATACGAATGCACCAAATCAACCATTGCTTTCGCTTGCTGAGCGACAAATTGTTGTTGGAAATCGATATAGTCTTTATATGCTTGAGTTGGCATGCAGAATGTCGAATTATAATATCCATTTTGGATAAAGTCTTCAGCGGTGAGACGGTAACCTTTCGCTCTTTCAAACGCCTCTAAAGCACGGGGAGAAACACTCGATCCATATCCAAACCAGTCCACAAATTTTTCTTTTCGTTGATCATTAAAACACAAGGTAAAGTGATAGTAAAACGTCGTAAAACGAATCACATCTGTTTTTGGGTTGGTTTCGAGAAAATCTTTAAGCGTGTCCATCATAAATTTTTGAGAATGCGGTTGGCGCACATCAAAAGGAATTTCTTTTTCTCGATCTTTCCAATCATTAGTAATGTAGTTATACATTTGTGTTGGATCCCAAATCATATAGGAAAGGAAATTGACGGTATACTCATGGAATGGTTCTGCATTTTTTATCACGACAACATCGCGTTTTGAATCCACTTCCCATCGCTCAACATCGACCACTTCATTACGTGTTCGATCAATAACCTGCCACCACGATTTAGGATCATGATTATAATCGGGTGAAAGTTGTTCCCGCAGATATCCTTTCATAAAGGGGATCTCAAGTTCTGTTTTGATAGCAAGATGGTAATCACTCATCAAGAAAATCTGTTGAGCCTCCGTTATATGTTGTAGTGCAAATTCATTTTGACCTCGGGCTACAAAATACGTTGTATAGATTTTCGCATCAAGGCTTTTTAAATCCTCATCTAATTTTGTTCCATCGCTATCACGTAATGCATCGGCACCCCAACGTTTCATTAAATCCTTGGTTTCTTCAAGGAAATTATTTTCACTCGGTAATGTTACACGACCATTATTCTTTTTCATATGAATCTCCTAATCTTTAACGCCACCCAAGGTCATCCCTTGAGTGAGTTTACTCTGTACAAATATATATAAAATCAGAGTTGGCAACATAACAATAACCAACCCCGCATAAAGCGGTCCAGGGTTTGCAGCCCCTCTTGCTGCCTGTTGTAAGTTTATTAATCCAACAGGTAATGTTTTTTGAGCTCCCGGCATTAACGTTAATGCAATGATATATTCATTCCAAAACGATAGAAAATTAAACAGGATCACCGTTACAATACTTGGTTTTGCCATAGGAATCATAATTTTTGTCATCGTCTGAAAATATGTACAACCATCAATTGAAGCAGCTTCTTCAAATGCTTTCGGTAATGTTTTAAAATATCCGGATAGAAGGTAAACCGTAAATGGAAGTGCAGTTGCTGCATAAACAACGGCCAACATAAAACGATTATTGATAAATAAACTCATATTTAAAAGCGATTTACTGCCCTCATTCCATTTTAGAAGCATTAAAAAGATTGGTATCACAATATAGTTAACGTTAATAAATAATCCAGCCATAAACAACCCATTAATGTGTTTCTTAAATTTAAAATCAAATCGTGCCAATACATATGCCGCAGGCAGTGCTGTAATCAAAAGGAGAACGATGCCTAAAACCGTTACATAAACGGAATTAAGGAAGTAGTCGCCCATCTTAGCTTCTTTAAAGGCAACGATAAAATTATTAAAGTTTGGATTCTGTGGAAATTTCCATGGATTCAAAAAGAACTCTCCCGGCTCTTTAAGTGATGCAAGAAACACCCAGCCAATCGGTACAATTATGGAGATGGTTAATGCAATTAGGACAACATAGACAAATAACTTATATGCTTTCTCTGCACTTATACTTTTATGTTTTTTCATAGATCCTCCTACATCTGAATTGGATCACGTTCGGTAATCTTATTTACAATTGCAGATAGTGCAAAGGAAAATAAGAAAATCATGACCCCAATCGCCATTCCATATCCATACGAAGCATTATCGTATGCTTGTTTATATAAATAACTTAGAAATACTTCGCTTGATCCACCGGGTCCTCCACTGGTTAATACTTTAACAAATAAGAAACTCATGTTAATGGTACTAATGATAAAGAACGTTAATGTGGTTCGAAGATTCGACCATATTAATGGTAGTGTAATTTGGAAGAATTGACGGGTTCGGGATGCCCCTTCAATTTTCGCAGACTCATACAAATGCTCTGGAATACTGCTAATACTTGCCATATACATTACCATGTAATATCCAATTGCCTGCCATATCATCGCTCCCGCAACGGCATACAGAACAATATTTGGATCCCCTAGAAACTGAATGTTTTTCCAGGTCTCTGGTTTAAATAATCGAATAATACTGTTTAACAAGCCCCCCTGGTCTACCGCATAAATTTGAGCGAAGATTGCGGAAATAATTGCGACAGATAAAATATTGGGAATATAGAAGATAACGCGAAAGAATCCCTTGCCCTTTACATTTTCCCGCACAAGTATGTTTGCAAATACAACCGCAAATCCAAAGGTCACAATTGTTACAATTACAATAAGTAAGATTGAATTTTGAACCGCCTGAATAAATTTTAAATCTTGAAATAATATCTTAAAGTTATTAAATCCTACAAAGGTTTTAGTACTGGATAACCCACCCCATTTAAAGAGTGACATCATGAATATATTTATCGTTGGATAAACCATAAATATCCCTATTAATATAAGTGCCGGGGTTAAGCAACCAATTACGAACCGTCTTTTTGCCTTTTTCTTATTCATATTCCCACTCCATTTCAAGGCTTCTTAATAGAAGAGCGATAACACGTGTGTCATCGCTCCTTAAACATCAAATTACTTTTCGTGAATTATTGATATTTTGAAACTGCATCAAGAACGTCTTGATACCATTGTTCTGCAGTTTTCTGACCCGAGACAACATCATTTACAGTTCCATATAAGATTCCATCTCCTGATGTTAAATCAACACCTTCCACGGGATCTTTTGCTGCAAATCCAACCGATGAAGCAATAACACCACGACCGTAAATTGCATAAAAATCTTTGGTTTGTTCATCAGTAATCAAGTCTGATGACCCTTTAACGGGTTGAATCGCATTTCCATTATTCGCAAAGAGTTCTACGGCTTTATCAGAATAAACAAAGGTTAAGAATTCTTTTGCTAAGTCCACATTTTTCGCACCCTCTGGTATATACATTTCTTCCGCAAATGTTGTTGCGTAGGTTGCATCACCCTTCGTACGTACAGGAGCAGTAGTTAATCCCCATTTAAAACCTTCTGAATGTGGTGCTTTTTCCATTTCTCCTGCTAACCATGTACCATTTGGAATAAACAGTGCTTTGATATCCAAAATTAGTTGTTGGTTTTTGGTAAACCCTTCACCATTAGCTTGGGCAACAGTGTCAGGATGTGTATAAGTTAAAAGCTTACCAACTAAATCAAAGGTTTCTTTTACCTGTGGATCTTTCCATGTCTCAAGATCATAATTCATTAGCTTTTCGTATTTTTCAGGTCCAACCATATTATTTAAGATTGATGAGAAAAACGCATCAAAATATCCTGTTGTTGGGTAGGTAAATAATGCAATATCATCCGCTTTCGCAAGTTCTCCTAAAGCAAACATTTCTTCCCATGTTTCAGGAACCGTCCATCCTTTTTCTGTAAATAAGGTTTGATTATAAAATAGGCCTGTTGGTGCATAGAATACAGGTGCAAGGTAGGTTTTACCATCACCATATGGACTTGTTCGCATGGTATTTTGTACACCTACATTTATTTTATCTTTTAATTTTACGGATTCACCAAATACATTCATATCCATAATATCGGAAATATCCATAATTTTCTTTTCTGAGATCATCGTATCTGTAAGTTTACCTTCCGAACCAATCGCAAGGTAGATCACATCTGGAACATCCCCAGATTGAATTTGAGGTCGAAGTACTTCCGCAATATTTTTTTCAAGTACAAGTTCAACTTTAGTACCATCACCTTTTGCTTCTTCGAACGCTTCGACAACCTTCTTAAAGCCTTCAGTACCATATCCACTATTTAATCCCGCTACTTTTAAAACTTTACCCTCATTGGATGTGGTTTCGTTTTTTTCTCCACAACCGGTTAGGATAAGCAATGCAGTAAGGCAAACTACTAACATTTTTTTCATTTAAAGTTCCTCCCTGATACTTTCATTATAGAGTAATGTAAGCGTTTAATCTTCCATGATATTGTTCTTAACTTATGTTATCTTGCTGTTTTGAAAAATATTATGATTTTTCATAGTTCATTTTATAATTAGATAAAATAAACGTCCCAATATCTTGCATTGCTTCCCAGGAATCTTCCATCTCACTCACCAATTTAAGTTGCGTGCGTGCTCTAACTAAATTATGAGTGGAATATGTTGTTTTGAAATAAGTATCACCTTCAAGGTAATCTGTTAAGAAACGCATACCACATTCTAAGGTCATCATTTTAGCCCCTACCGGAAACAGTTCGATTTCTAAATTCGTTAGACTTCCATTAGCTCCTTCGACAAAACCCTCTACATAAGCACGGTAGAGATCTAGATCAAAATGAACCTTGCTTAGGTCTTGTTCATCTTCAAGTGCGGTGGATGCACCAAACCGGATTGAATCACCGAAGTCATCCAAAGCAAAGCCTGGCATCACAGTATCCAAATCGATAACACAAACACCCTTACCACTTTTCGCATCCAATAAAACATTATTCAACTTCGTGTCATTATGAGTCACTTTTAATTGAAGGCTACCTTCATCATAGAGATTCCAAAGTATGTTCATAAATGCTTCCTGTTGTAAGATAAACTTAATCTCTGCTTCACAGGTCTGGCGACGGTTCATGACATCATTTTTCAATGCCGATTTGAATTGTTGAAGTCGTTTTGGTGTATGGTGGAAATTTTCAATCGTACTGTGCAATGACGATACTGGAAAATCCGCCAACATAAACTGAAAATTTCCAAATGCACGACCACTCTCGTAAAAATCATGCGCATCTAAAACGAGATCATATGAAACCGTGTCCTGTATAAAACGGTACATACGCCAATAGTTCCCGTCTTCATCCAAAGCATAATCACAATCTTCAAAAGTAGGAATTAACGTAAGGGCTTCTCGTAAGGGATTCCCACCGTTTTGCTGAATTTTATTTTGTATAAATCGGGTCACGCGACCAATATTTTCCATCAATAACGTGGGGTTCTTAAACACATTTGTATTAATTCGTTGTAGTATATATACATCACAAGCAGTCTCAACACGATACGTGTCGTTGATGTGTCCATTTCCATAAGGAACACAGTTTACAATAGCGCCCTCTAGTTGAAATTGATTAAGTATTTTCATAATATACCTCCTATATATTTATTATGACGACTTGTACAGACTCAAAGCAATTGAGATGTTGTTAGATTCTTATGGTATCTTGTTTAATTCACAAAATGATAATATACTTTAATTATAGTAGGGGGTACTTATGGAAACAAAACACGATCTTACAAAACGCCTTAACCGACTTAAATTACTCTATATTGATAGTTCTCGCTTTGACTCAGATTGGCACTCAACGCTCCATTCACATCCATTTGCTGAATTAATGTATGTTGTACGAGGAAGTGGTTATTTTCGCTTTGCCGATAACCTTAAACTCCCCATCCAAGCAGATGACTTAATTATCATTAACCCAAATGTTTTACATACGGAATGCAGTGATGCTGAAAGTGGATTGGAATATATCGTTTTAGGTATTGATGGGGTTGAATTTTCCACCGAGCAAAACGAACATCCTGGCGTGTCGATTCATAATTACGAAGATTATAAACATGAAATTCTGTTTTATATTAAAGCAATCTTGGAGGCAGGAAAGGCACATGATGAGATGTCAGAACTCATTGTGGATAACTTATTACGTGTATTGGTTTTAAACACGATGCGACGCACGACATCACTGCTTGATGTTGAGACATCAAGCAGTGGTGAAAATAAGGACTGTATTTTCTTGGAGCATTACCTTAACCTCCATTATCGCGAAAATATTACACTTGATCATCTAGCATCCCTCACGTTTTTAAATAAGTTCTATTTATCTCATATATTCAAGGAGCAAACTGGACTGTCGCCGATTGATTATCTGTTACGAAAACGAATGATTGAAGCCAAAAAGCTTCTTGTGAATACTGACTTATCGATTACACAAATTTCAGATATTGTAGGGTTTCGCTCACCTTCCTATTTTTCTCAATTTTTTAAAAATGTGGAATCCATGTCGCCAAGTACCTACCGTAAACACCACAGCACACTATCGCAATAACAAAATAAAAACGAACCCAGATAATCTTGGGTTCGTTTTCTAATGATTCACCATCAACTCTTCATATAAATTTTGAAATATTGCATACTCATCCACATGTGTTTTATCGTAATTGATCACCAGTTGGAGATGGAACCGACTGATTTCATCATCCAATTCAATCCACTCCACATCATCGCGTGCAATGATGTGTTGAAGATCAACAGGAAGTATGGTTACGGAACCATATGCAGCCACATGTTCAAGTACTACTTCCCAGTTGTCATTACGATAATTTATAGCTGGAATAAACCCCAGTTCTTTGCATCGACGGGGTACTTCTTGTCCTATTGCATAAGCATCTGACACTAATGCAAAAGATTCTGTCATAATATCCCGAAGCGTGAGACGCTCACGATTCGCCAGTGGATGATCTTTGGCGACCACCACACCCACGTCATAATAATACCCATCTAATCGTTTTGCATTCTCTTCAAGTTTTGAGTAATAAATGGGTTCTGAAATCAAAGCAGCATCCAGTTTATCTTGGATAAGCATGTCCTGAATTTCCTTGGAACCTCGTTGTACAAAATTTAATTCTACTTGTGGATATTTGCGGACATATCCTTGAAATTGATCCATGTAGTTAATCGAAGAAAGGATGGTAAGTCCAAATCGAATTTTACGACGAATGCGTTGGGCTTCAGACTTCATTAATCGATCCAATCGATTAAGATGCGCAATTACATCTTTCGCACCATCGTAAAACACTTGCCCACTTTCTGTTACACTGACGCCCGTTTGAGTTCGCTCAATGAGTTGCGTCTCAAGTTTAGCCTCAAGTTGTTTGATGTTCCAACTGAGGGCTGGTTGCGTCATGTGTAACGTTTTAGCGGCAGCAGTAAAACTCCCTGCTTCTATAACAGCAATAAAGTATTTCAACTCTCTAATTTCCATAGCTACCTCTTAATTCTATTCGAAATAATGAGTGGTTTCGAGTTTATGAAATGCTCTTAATCCTCCCGAAGCAAGTGCTTCAAGTTCAAATTCTCCCGGATAAATCGCAACCGGTGCAATAAACGATACACGTTCTTCAATCCAATTCATGACTTGATTCGAACGCGCAAATCCCCCACTGATCACGATACTATCAACCTTACCTTCAAGCACAGTACTTAGAGTACCAATACTTTTCGCAATTTGATAAGCCATTGCCTCTAATACGAGCGCTGCTTCATCATGACCCTCTTCAATCATTGCTTCGACAATTCGGACATCATTGGTCTCAAAATAGGAGATAAGACCACCTTGATGACGGGTTAGTTTTGTAACCGCTTCCTTGTCATTATTATAGCATAGATTCATAAAGGGACGTAAGGGTAAACCACCACTTCGTTCCGGTGAAAAGGCACCTTCATCATCACCAACAAGATCAATCATACGACCTTGCTTGTGTGCTGTGACAGTAATACCACTACCCGCATGGACAACAATCATGTTGAGTTTGTTATAAGGAGTTTGAAAGGATTTCGCATGTTCTATGGCAACAGCACGCGAATTTAACATGTGTCCAATACTTTTACGTTCAATACCCTTTAATCCAGAGATACGGGCAATGGGATCCATTTGATCGACGGAGATTGGATCGTAAATATACGCCGTACAATTTTCTGCTTGATCAACGAATTTCTGAGCGATCGAAGCACCAAGATTTGCAGGGTGAATAACTTCAGCTTTATGTAAAAGATAATCAATGAGTGTGTCCGTAACTGCAATCGCACCGGCTTCAACCGGTGGCAAAATACCACCACGTCCCACAGCAATTTCAATTTTTTTCGGATCAAATTCATGTTCAACCAATGCATTATAAATTGAGGCATAACGGTCTTCCAATTGATCCTCTAACGTTTGATACGCTTCTACTTTTTCTAAAGGTATTTTGAGATCATCGCGCATCAACTCGCGTTCGTCATCAAAGAGCGCAAACTTTGTGGAGCTGGCCCCAGGATTGATTGCTAGAATATACATTATAAATCCCCTTTCGCAATCGAACATGCAAGTAAGATTGAATTAATTTTTTCATCACGATTTGAACCACGGGATGTAAGAATGATGGGTACTTTCGCACCTTGAATCACACCTGCCATTTTCCCATCGGTGAAAAGGGTTCCAACTTTACCCAAAATATTTCCACTTATAATATCTGGAGTAATAAGAATATTGGCATCCCCTTGAATACGTCCTGACCATTTTTTAATGGTTGCAGCATTTTTAGATACCGCAAGATCAAGGGAAATCGGACCTTCTACAATCGCATGTTCCCACGCGCGTTGACTTAAAGTTTCTGAATCAACGGAAGATTGAATATGGGGATTGGTATGCTCAGCAGCATCCAACAATGCTACTTTAGGTTCCTCAATCCCGAGCGCATGCGCAAGTTGAATGCTGTTTTCAATAATCCCTACTTTTTGATCAAAATTAGGCGTAGGAATCATACCCCCATCACTCATGATATACATCGTTTCTTTGTACGGAATTTCCACAACCGCAACATGTGATAAGACTTTTTGCTCGCGAATGCCTGTTTCACGCTTCACAACCGCCGATAATAAATCACTGGTTTGAATCAAACCTTTCATAATCAGATCCACATCTCCCGCTTTTGCCAGAGCTACAGCTTTTTGAGCCGCTTCTTGCGGTTGGTCGCAATGAATAATTTGATAATTTACCGCGAGGTTGTTTTCGCTAATGACATTTTGAATTGCTTCTTTATCCCCTAGAAGAATGGGTTTGATATACCCACGTTCTTCCATATCGATAACCGCTTCAAGTGTATTCACTTCATCCGCACATACGAGGGCAAGACGCTTTTGCGTCATGCGTTCTCGTACTAAACGTGCCTCCAATTCTACAAAATTTTTCATTTATTGTACCTCAATATGATAATCATCCACCGTTACGACTGGTTTCATTTCGGTAAAGACTTTTCTAAATACAATTGCAAGTCCGATTGGCATTACCATAAAGGCAAGCACGGCATTGATGATGTTACCAAAAGTCCAACCACCCGCAAGGTTAATGGCATTGATAGGTCCTATCAGTCCACTAATTCCAAATCCTGCTGACATGGGAGTTCCTTGTTGATTAAGTAAAACAACTACGATAGCGCTTAGTGCTGCATTACATAAAACAGGAATCATAATCTTAGGCTTTTTCATAACATTTGGCATCGCCATTTTTGGTGAACCTAACATTAAAGCAATTTTAGTTCCCAGTTCATTCGATTTCCAACCTGTAATTGCAAGCCCAAATGCAGCTGCACAGATTCCCACATTCGCTGCCGCGGATCCGACACCGGATAAATTGACGGCAAGAGCAATCCCAACTGTAGAGAGTGGGGATACGATCATCATCGCAAAAATCATGGATACCAAGATGGACATGAGGAGTGGTTGAAGTTGTAGGAGGTTACTGATTAAGTGTGCCATCGCACCGGTAATCATTTGTACGTAAGGGAGTGTAATCATTCCCAACCCCCCTGCAACAATGAGAACAAGTGTTGGTGTTAATAACATGGCATATGCTTTAAATTTATCGGCAACAGCAAGGATTAAGATTACCGCAAACGTTGCTGTTAGTGCCATGTTAATGATGTCACCACTGCCTTTAAGCATAAACGTTCCATCTTCCGCAAGCTTCCATCCACCGGAGGCAAATGCGGTTGCCATTCCTACCGAAGCGGTCTGAATTGGCGTAAACTTAAACATCATTGACACTGCAACACCAATGACAACACCCATTAAAATCATTCCAAATGATGTTGCCGTTAAAACAAATTGGCCTTGTGGAAAAATGGGTAAAAGTGCTTTAAAGATCTCATTCAGCAAGGCACCGGGTATCAATACAACAACGGAACCAATCGCCACCCCATTTAGTATTTTCATTCCAAATCCTTTATCAAATATTTTTTTCATGATAACCCTTTCTAGAGATGGATGGGATAACCCAGAGCCAATTCTGCTGTATCCATAATCATTTCCGATAAGCTTGGATGTGTATGAATAATTAACGCGATATCTTCAACCGTTAATTGGGATTCAATAGCCATGGTAAGTTCCGCAAGCAATTCACTGGCTTGGGCCCCTACAATTTCTGCTCCTAAAATAAATCCTGTTTCCGTTTCTACGGTAAGTCGGACAAATCCTTGTGTATCATTCATGGATAAGGCACGTCCGTTTGCGCCATAAGGGAATTTGAATGCTTTTGCTTGAATGCCTTGAGCCTTTGCCTCGGTTGCATTCATTCCAACAACTGCAATTTCAGGATTGGTGTAACTTACGGATGGAATAACCGTATAATCAAATCCAGCTGTTTGTCCTGCAATCACTTCTGCTACGACTTTCGCTTCATAACTCGCCTTATGGGCAAGTGCAGGACCTGCGATAACATCACCAATTGCATAAATATTTGAGACACTGGTTCTACCTTGATCATTCACGTCAATAAGACCGCGTTCTCCCACTGCAACACCTGCGTACTCAAGACCTAAGTCATCAGTATTAGGACGACGCCCCACCGTTACCAGGACATATTCTGATTGATGTGTGATTGACTTCCCTTCCTGACTGTAAGTGATTGTTACGATGTCATTTTCAACCTTCGCAGATTCAGCCTTCACATTGGTATGGATTGTGACATTTTTTTCTTTAAAATTATCCACAACATAAGCGCTTAAGTCTTTTTCAAAAAGGGGCAAAATATTGGATGCACCTTCAAGAATTGTGACTTCAGTTCCAAGGTTTGCGAAAACACCTGCAAGTTCACAACCGATATACCCACCACCAACGATGGTTAATGATTTTGGTACCACATCGAGATCAAGCGCCCCGGTAGAATCTAAAATTCTCTTACCAAATTTAAATCCTGGAATTTCAATGGGTCTGCTTCCGGTTGCGATGATGACATCTTTAAATGAAAATGTTTGAACATCCATCTCATTTACAACACGAATCTTATCTTCCGACATAAAGTGTGCTTCACCCTTAACAATTTCAACTTTGTTTTTCTTTAAAAGTGCACCAATTCCTGAGGTTAAGGTCTTTACAACTTCCTTGTCTTTCCATGCTTTTGCCTGTTTCATATCAAAACTTGTTTTACCATAACTCAAACCAAAGGGTGTTTTGATTTGTGTTTTTGCGTATTCACTGCTTGCATGAATCATGGCTTTTGATGGAATACACCCCACATTTAAACATGCACCACCAATGGCATCCCGTTCGATGATGGTTACTTTTTTTCCAAGTTGAGCAGCACGGATGGCTGCGACATAGCCACCCGGTCCACTTCCAATAACAATTACATCTGCTTGTTTCGCGAAATCTCCAACTACCATTTTCTATCCCTCCAATACAAGCTTATTCGGGTCGCTTAGAACTTTTTTAAGTTCATCTAAAGCATGTTGTGCTTCCACACCGTCGATAATGCGGTGATCAAAGGTAAAGGATAGTTTCATAAACGGTGCGATGGCTACAGTCATATCTTCTGTAACATACGGCTCCATTTCAATTTTGGCTGTTCCTAAAATTCCCACTTCAGGTGCATTGATAATTGGTGTTGAGTAAACACCATCCGATGACATTCCCCCAACATTTGTGATCGTGAATGAACCATCACGCATTGCTTCCATCGGAAGTTTACCTTCTTGTGCTAGACGTGCATTGGTTTCAATTTCTTTTGAAATCTCAAAGAGGTTTTTTGTATCGGCATTTTTAATATTTGGTACATAGAGGCCAGCATCGGTATTGGTTGCGACCCCAATATTAATTGCGTCACGGTAGATAATTTCACCTTTTTCCGCATCCACCATGGCATTAAAGATTGGATATTTCTTCAACATGGTAACTGCTGCTTTCACAAAATATGCCGTATATGTTAAGCGTGCACCTTCTGCTTTCGCATAATCTTTATACATGTCACGGTGTTCTACCAATTTCGATACGTTGATATTGGTAAAGACCGTTACACGTGGAATGGATGATGTTGATTGTACCATTGCTTGCATGGTTGCTTTTCGCATCGGTGTCATCTTTTCACGTCGTAATCCATCCGTTCCTACTGTTTGTACTGGTGCTTTCACTGCTTCTTTTGGTGTTGTGACTTCAGGTGCTGCAACTTCAACTGCTTCCCCTGTAAAGTTATCGATGTCTTCCTTTGTAACCGTATTATGTTTTCCAGTTGGCGTTACAAGAGCGATATCGATCCCTTTTTCTCGTGCATATTTTCGAACGGAAGGAATTGCGCGTGCTTTCCCTTGACTTACAACTGGCGCTGGTTTTGATTCCACTTCAGTTTTTTCAACACTTGGTTTTTCTTCTTGTTTCGTATCTTTCGGTAAATCCGAAGCGTCGACTTCAATTTCCACAAGCGTATCCCCTACTTGGGCTACAGCGCCTGCTTCCACAAGAACGTTTTTGATCGTTCCATTTACGGGAGATGGTACTTCGATTGTTGTTTTATCATTTTGAACTTCAAAGAGCGGGTCATCCGTTTTAATGGCATCCCCTGGCTTTACATGCCAAAGTAAGATTTCACTCTCGGTGATTCCTTCACCAAGGTCGGGTAAATTAAATTTATAATTCATGAGTTCCTCCTAATATTCTTGTACTAATTTACGTGCTGATGTAACAATATCCTGTGCATTCGGCAACCAAATTTGTTCTGCCTGTGGTAGAGGATACGTCGTATCCGGTGCAGTTACGCGTGATACAGGCGCTACGAGATCTAAGAAGAATCGTTCACTGATTTCAGACATAACATGACTTGCTACTCCCGCAATACGTTGCGCTTCTTGAACAACCAATACGCGTCCGGTTTTCGCAACGGATTCACCAATGGTTCCCATATCAAGTGGTGCAATCGTGCGGAGGTCTACAACTTCAACACTGATGCCTTCTTCCGCAAGGATATCCGCAGCTTTACGTGCTTCCACAACCATTGCTCCATATGAAACAATTGAGATGTCTGTTCCTTCACGAACAATGTTTGCCTTATCAAGCGGTACTTCATAAACGCCTTCTGGCACTTCTACTTTTTCACCACGATACAGTTTCAAATGTTCCAAAAATAAGACTGGATCATTACTTTTAATGGATGAAATTAAAAGTCCTTTCGCATCATAAGGGTTTGATGGAACCACAACACGCATTCCTGGCATTTGCGCAATCATCCCCTCATAACTATCTGAGTGAATCTCCGGTGTCGCAACACCACCCCCATAAGGACTACGAATGGTTATTGGCGCAAATAATTGACCTTCAGTACGGTAACGCATCCGTGCCATTTGGTTGGTAATCGAATCAATTGCTTCCGTAATAAATCCAAAGAATTGAATTTCAGGTAGCGGTCTAAATCCTTCAACACCTAAACCAATTGAAAGCCCTAAAATTCCTGATTCCGCAAGCGGTGTATCAAAGACACGGTCTTCTCCAAATTTTGCTTGAAGACCATCGGTAGCACGGAAAACCCCTCCGTTTTTCCCAACATCTTCACCAAAAATTAAAACCTTTTCATCATGTTCAAGCATTACCTCAAGTCCATCGGTAATTGCTTCTACCATATTCTTAACAGCCATTTTATGCATTCTCCTTTTCTACATAAAGATCGTATTGTTCTTTAATTGAAGGTGGCATCACTTCATACATATTTGCCAGGTATTCTGATATTTTTTGTTTTGGAAGTTTTCGTGATGCATCCAATGCATCTTTAACTTCAACTTGTGTTTTCTCAATAATTGCTGCTTCTTGTTCTTCAGACCATAACCCTTTTTCTGTTAAGAACTTCCGCATACGAATGAGTTGATCTTTTGGTAACCATGAATCAACAAGTTCATTTTCACGGTAACGACGTGGATCATCACTCAATGTATGGGGTCCATAACGGAATGTTAGGAACTCAAGCAGTACGGGTCCATTTCCTGCAACTGCATACTCACGTGCTGCTTTCGTCGCAGCATAAACTGCGAATGGGTCCATTCCATCTACAAAGAGATGCGCAATCCCTACGCCAATCCCTTTTTGGGATAGTGTTGCGGATTTTGTTTGGAAACTTCGTGGTACTGAGATTCCAAATCCATTATTTTGAGCGATAAAGATAACCGGTGCATCATAAACACCTGCAAAGTTTAATCCCTCATAGAAATCCCCTTGGGATGTCCCACCATCACCAATATAAGTCATTGCGACATTCTCTTTTTTATTCTTTTTAAGTCCTAAACCAACACCTGCAGCTTGGATAATTTGTGCTCCAATAATAACTTGAGGTGGAAATGCTTTGATTGAATGATCGTATGAGAATCCATCTGTATGACCGTTATACCAGTTCATCGCTTGACGTGTCTCAATACCATGACGAATCAATGGTGGCACATCACGGTATGTTGGTAGTAACCAGTCACCCTCTTGCAATGCATATTGGCTGATTAATTGTGCCGCTTCTTGTCCTTCAGTAGGCGGTAAGTTTCCAATAATACCTTGACGGCTTAGGATGCTGACACGATTGTTGTATTCACGTCCCCAGACCATGATCTCCATCATCTCAACCATCTGTGCATCTGTTAACTCTGGAAAGTAATCTTTATTGACGATTTTTCCATGTTCGTCCATGATTTGGAACAGCTTCGGCTCCGCATTTGTTTCCTTGAGAATCTTCTTGTAATCTATTACTTTTGTCATATTGTGCCCTTTCTATGTTTTGACATCTTCCCAATATCGGGATGATCAAAAATAAATTTACAAAGAATGATAGCGCTATCATTTCTTGACTCCATTATAGGACGATATCTCAAACGCGACCAATACAACGTTTTTATGTCTATAAATACTATTTATACCCAAACAAAATATTATTTATGGACACAAAAAAGACTGCTGACATTTCTGTCAACAGTCCTAAAAACGACATGTATTATTCTTGGTCATCCGCAAATTGACTGTTATAAAGATCGGCATAGAAGCCACCTTGAGCCATCAATTCATGATGATTTCCCATTTCAATGATATTCCCATCTTTAACGACAAGAATTTTGTCTGCATTTTTAATGGTTGAGAGGCGGTGCGCAATCACAAAACTTGTGCGTCCCTTCATCAACTCAGCCATCGCTTCTTGAATCATTGCATCAAGTCGTGTATCAACAGAACTGGTTGCCTCATCAAGAATCAAGATTTTCGGATCACTTAACAGTGCTCGCGCAATTGTTATTAATTGTTTTTCTCCATTTGAAATATTTGATGATTCCTCATTAAGAACCATGTCATACCCATTCGGTAAGGTTGTGATAAAGTGGTGGACGTTGGTTCGTTTGGCTGCATCGATAATTTCTTCATCGGTCGCATCCGGTTTTCCATAAGCAATATTCTCTTTAATTTTTCCACTAAAGAGCCATGTATCTTGAAGAACCATACCAAATAGAGAACGCAAATCATCACGTTTCATATCACGAATATCAATCCCATCAATTTTAATCGATCCTTCATTAACGTCATAAAAACGCATAAGAAGGTTGATAATGGTTGTCTTTCCAGCCCCTGTCGGTCCAACAATCGCAACCATTTCACCCGGGTTAATATCAACGGATAAATCTTGAATAACAGGTTTTTCCCCGTATCCAAAATATACATTTTCAAACGATACTGAACCCTCGTAATCATCAATCATCACTGGATTTTCAATGTCATAAACATCATCGGGTTCTTCTAAATATTCAAACACACGATCCATCGCAGCAATTGATGCTTGAATGGTTGGAGCCATTTGCGTAATTTGTGATAACGGTTGGTTTACTTGCCAAATATA
Source organism: Erysipelothrix sp. strain 2 (EsS2-7-Brazil) (assembly GCF_016617655.1). NCBI lineage: Bacteria > Bacillati > Bacillota > Erysipelotrichia > Erysipelotrichales > Erysipelotrichaceae > Erysipelothrix > Erysipelothrix sp. strain 2 (EsS2-7-Brazil). The sequence continues at coordinate 8,142 of NZ_SCFT01000019.1, read as the reverse complement.
ACGAATAAAAGCTTGTAAAGCCCCAACAGCCATAGCACCTTCAATAATACGGATGGCACCCATGTATACAGAAAGTGCAATCGCAATATAAGTAATCATGGAAACACTCGGTGTCATTAACCCTGAGAAAAAGTTTGCTTTAAATCCATTTTCGCACAATTCCTCATTGGCTTTACGGAAATCTGCCGTTGCATTTTCTTGATAGTTATAGAGTTTAATCTCATTAAATCCTGTAAATTTTTCTTGAACAACTGAGAACATATTTCCCAATACTTCTTGTTGACGGGTAAAAAGCACTTGTGATCGCTTCATAATAAAACGTGCAACAAGGATACTTAATGGAATAATCGCAATCCCCACAAGGGCCATCGTAAAGTCAATTGAAATCATCAAGATGACCGCAAAAATAATTCCTAAAACAGCCATAACAACTTGCGCAAAGGATTGTTGGAGTGCACCTGATAAGGCTTCAATGTCAGTAGACATACGCGCCATCAAATCCCCGGCTGAATGCTTATCAAAATAACTTACCGGAAGACGTTCCATTTTCTTCTTAACTTCCATACGCATGTCATATACTGCAGATTGAATCGCATCAGAAATTAAGTATTGCAAGAATAGACGCGATAATGCATTGGTAACATAAATGACAAATAGAATACTAATAATACGAAGAATCACATCAAATTGAATGTGAGCACCCGCTACATTTAAACTGATATCTTTCACATCACTTGCAAGCTGTGTCGTCACAAATCCTTCAATCATTGGCGCAGCAGCCGTTAAGACAGCAGCAACAAGAAGACATAGAACTGCTCCGAAAAGTTTTACTTTATAAGGCTTTAGAAAACGCCAGAGTTTTTTATAACTTTTCATACTTTGCCATCTCCTTTTCACTGAATTGAGACTCTGCAATTTGAATGTAAATTGGACAATTCTTGATTAATTCTAGATGAGTCCCTTGTCCAACAATTTTTCCTTCATTTAATACAATAATGCGGTCTGCATCCACAATCGAACTAATACGTTGTGCGACAACTAACATAATTGCATCTTTTGTTTCTTCTTTTAGGTTCTTTCGAATCAAGGCATCGGTTTTATAATCAAGCGCCGAGAAACTATCATCAAAGATATAAATCTCAGGTTTACGTACAAGCGCACGCGCTATACTTAAACGCTGTTTTTGCCCACCGGATACATTGGATCCACCTTCACTAATCCATTCATTATATTTATCAGGTTTTTGTTCAATGAAGTCCTTAGCGGATGCAAGTTCTGCACTCTCTTCAACTTCATGATCATCTGCTGTTTCTTTTCCATAACGTATGTTTTGTGAAATACTACCACTGAATAAAAGTGATTTTTGTGGGATAAAGCCTACTTTATAACGTAAGGAATATAAATCCCATTCTCGAACATCAACCCCGTTCACCAAGACACGACCGTTTGTGACATCGTAAAAACGAACGATAAGGTTAATCAACGTGGATTTCCCTGAACCGGTCGAACCAATAAATGCTACGGTTTCACCTTTTTTAGCGGTGAAGTTTAGGTTTTCTAAAACATTTGCCTCACCATCTGGATATGCGAAATCGACATGATCAAAGACGATTGATGTTTCTTCAGAACCTTCATGAACCCCATTTTCCGGGTTTTTAATAATAGGTTCTGTATTTAAAACTTCTTCAATACGACGTGCACTTACGGCAGCACGTGGATACATAATAAATACAACTGAAAACAGCAACAATGAGAATAAAGCATGGAACTGGTATTCTAAAAAGGCAACGATTGAACCAACTTCTAATGTTCCAGCTTCAACCATCCCCGATGCGGTCCACATAATGGTTAGTACCGATAATTCAAGGATAAAGAAGAACAGTGGTTCTGCTCGTGACATCACACGGAAAAGTTTCTTTGAAACATTTGCATAATCTTTATTAATTTTTTGGAAACGTGCTGTTTCATGTTTATCCTTACGGAAGGCACGAATAACACGAACACCTGTAATATTCTCACGGGTTACACGATTCAAGGTATCCATAAGACTTTGTTGTTTTCGACTTAGCGGTCCCGATAACTTACCTACAATGCCTACTACGATAAGGATAAAAGGGACACTTCCTGCCATGACAAGCGCAAGACGTTGATTGGTACGGAAAATCATAACCGAACTGAATAAAATCATAAACGGTGCATGAAGCCCCATACGTAATAACATTTGAACAAACAATTGTAATTGGTATACATCATTAGAAACACGTGTAATTAAGGATGATACCCCGATTTCATTATACTCAGAGTGTGAAAATTCTTGAGATTTTTCAAACATATCGTTACGTATATCGCGAGTGATACGTGTAGCAATACGACTCGACGTATAGTTAAGTAAGATTGTCCCCAAACCTCCAAGAATGGCAACTCCAAGGAGCAAGAAACCTTGGCTCTTAATTAAGTCCATATTCTGTGTTCCCACACCCTCATTAATCATGGTTCCCATGACTGTTGGAATTCCCAACTCAACAAGCGCAAAGGCCAGAATTGCGACAATATTTAATAGAAATAACATCTTATATTTCTTTAAATATCTAATAATTAATCTCATAGTTTTACCTCCTGTACATTTTTTTGCAACTGAACTATAATAAGGTATAAGGTAACCTTATAGTCAAGGAGAAAACGTATAATGAGCATAAAAAAGGATAAACTTACTACCGGTCAATTCGCAAAAATTTGTCATGTACCGAAACATGTTTTATTTTATTACGATGAAATTGATTTATTTAAACCAGAATTCACCGATCAAAATGGCTACCGATACTACGCCTATCATCAGTATTATGCTTTTATTGTTATTACATTCCTAAAAGATTTAGGAATGCCACTCACAGATATTAAGGAATATCTGGATGTTCGTTCCCCCGAGAACCTTACTCATATTCTATCACAAAGAAACCAAAAAATTGATGAACAGATCCAGAGATTAAAACTCAGCCAAAGTTTCATAAAACATACACTCGATTTAATGGATTTGGCGGCCCATTCTAAAGCAAACGTTTGTGAAGTGAAAGTTCTTGAACCCGAGTCTTTGATTATTAGTCGACAGACGGTAAGTTCAGATCCCCACAGTTTTCTTAAAGCTTATGTTAGTTTTTGTATTGATAATGGCATCACCTTTACCAATTACGTGGGTTCCATTACATCTAAGCGTGCCATTCTCGAAAAGCGTTATCGAGAATTGGATTATTTATACGCGATTTCCCTTGGAGATCTTGAGAACGTAAATCTTTATGAAAAACCCGGCGGAACCTATTTAACGTATTATCATCATGGATCATACGATACGTTGTCTGTTGGCTATGATGCGATGATTGCATACGCTTCGAAACACCACTTTGTATTAGACGAAGCATTCTATGAAAAGCTTCTTATTAACGAGATTACCGTAAAAACGGAAGATGAGTTTATTATTGAACTTTCCGTTCGTATTCTTGATGATAACAGTGTAGAATAAGGGGTGCAAAGGGGGGATTTCGATGCATCATGAGTCTGTATTTGATCTTTACCGAGATTTTAAGGTTCACATCGTTTTATGTTTTATTTTATTTTTGATTACCTTTGTTGTTCATTTTGTTATTCCGTTTGGAATATACTACGAATTCATCAGCAAAACGATCTTTGTTTCCTGGTCTATTCCACCATTGTTTTTCTTATGTTTTATTTCAATATTACTTTTAAACATTCGAGTTTATCTTACATTCTCGAAAAACAATCAAAGTCACTAAAAAAGACGCTATTCCTAGCGTCTTTTCTTATTTTAACTCTGATTTTAATAAACCATAGCAGAGCACATCGTGATACTTCCCATTTCGATAAAGCATTTCACGCATTCTTCCTTCTTCAACAAAACCCATTTTTTCATAGAGTGCAATGGCACGTTTATTGAAATCAAATACATGAAGGTAAAGGCGATTAAGATTAAGACCTTCAAAGCCCCACTCAATAAGTTGAGCCATAATAAGTTTCCCATAACCTTTACCCCAATAATTTTTATCCCCAATTACAATTGCAAGTTCTGCATGACGATTTCGTTGATCGAGGTTCATAAATGCACACGTTCCAATTGGTTTGTCGCCATCACAAATGACATAAGTCATCCCATCAACCATGATCTGACTCCATGTTTCAACTTCTTCGAAAGACATCGGTCTTAGGAATTGAGACTGATCAAAAATTGCGACCTCGGGGTCATTACGCCATGTGTAATAGGCCGGAATATGTTCTGCTGTAAACTTTTTAAAATTTAGGTTCATTGTTTTTTCCTCGTTCTATTTTACAAATCCAACTGCAGATGCAACGGATATGATGACCGCAGCAACGATTAATAAGACTGATAAAATGCGAAGTGTGAATTTGAGATATTTATCATAAGGAACATTCACAAATTCCAAAGTTCCCATTAGCGTTGCACTTGGATAAATGGCGGCCATAAAGTTAATTCCTGCCACAAAGGCACTAATTAAGATAATTTGTCCACCCGATTCACCAATTGCACTTGCCGCAAAGACTGCAGAAGCTACAGCACCAAGAATTGGCATCGAAATACCCGCAACCCCACTTGTGGATTGAAGGAATACACCAATAAGCACATACGATGCAATCGCGAATAAACCAAACACCCATGTAGGAACCGCACTTAACGCACCCGAAATCCAATAGATGAAGGTGATGGACATTCCTTCTGTGGAACTACCCATAATAATTGCGATCCCACGTGCAATCGCAAGTACAACCACAACACCAAATAAATCTTTCATTCCATCGATAAATACATCTAAGAATTCTGTCTCAGACATTTTATTTATAAATTTAAGTAAGAATGCGCCCAATACAAAGAGGAATGCAAACTCATTAAAGCCCCATGTTCCAAGTCTTGAAACATGACCTGCCCCAAGAATGGATCCCAACACTGGAACTTTCGCAAGGGCTGTGAATGGACTGTTTACGATATTTGCCACCTCAGTTCCTGCGATTTCTTCCCATGGGAAGTATCCAAGAATGATGATAACTACAATTAAAATCAAGACAAGTGCAGACCACTTACGTTGTGTTGTGAATTCCGGTAAGGATTCATTCTTATCCACAAGGGTATTTACCCCTTCACAATCTGCTAACACTGATTTTTCTGGATTCTTTTTAACACGAGACGCATAACGAATCATCAACATCGTCCCAACAACATAGAGTGCTAAGAAGATTATTGAGCGTAATACAATTCCTGATCCAATTGTAAGATCTGGATTTCCAATTGCGGCAACAGCAGCACCTGTAGAAAAAGGATTCACAAGACTGGACATATTACCGATTGTTGCCCCAATAAAGAGAACCCCCAATCCGGTCATAACGTCGTACCCTGCGAGAACAAACATTGGCACAATCACAACTGAGAACGCTGTAATCTCTTCCCAGAAACCAAATGATGTTCCTAATACGGCAAAGATAAACATCATCACCGCAATTAAGACATTCCCTTCAAAACGCTCTAGAATACGACCAATACCCGCATCCAAAGCACCGACATGATTTAATACATTCAAGAAACCACCGGCACATAAGATCCCAATCGCAACATCACTTGCTGCTTGAAATCCTTGAATTGGGGCCATTAAGACATCCCAAAAGCCAAACGGTCTTAGACCCACACCACGAATAATTTCACCGTGTTCACCAAATGCTGCGTTAAATACAATACTTCCCGCTTCTTTATCAAAAACCGATTGAGGTACAACATAACTCAAAATCGCAGTGATAACTAAAGCAAAAAAGACAATTGTATAAGACGTAGGCATTTTAAAACGTTTTTTTGTTTCACTCATACTTTATTTTCCCCTACTGACTTCTATTTACTGAATCACAAGATTTAAGAATGCTTGCGCATAAACTGCCATCGCAATTTTCATATCTTTAATACTGATGCATTCATTTGGTTGATGTTCTGTCTTCAACCCGCCTGGTAAAATGGCACCAAATGCTACGACATTATCCATGGCACGTGCATACGTTGCACCACCACTTGTCTTTGGCTCGGATTCCATATCGCCGGTAATGCTTTGGTATGCACCCATAAGACTTTGAATAAACTCAGAATCTTTTTCCACATAAATGGATTTTAAATAATCAAACAATTCTACAACAACCGAATGTTCATGGGCTGCTTTTTTAAGATTTGTTTCTACTTCTTCTTTTGGATAAGTAACAGGGAAACGGATATCAATTCCAATTTCTTGGATGTTTTCTTTAAAACTTACTTTCCCAACATTAAGCATTAATTTTCCGGATACATCATCATAAACATCACCAAAGATGAGTTTACCGTTTGGATCTAAGCATTTTTCCACAATAAAATCGATCATTTCACTGCGTTTTCCCGCTGTATACAATGCATGAGCTAAATGCGTTATTGCATTTTCACCTTGATCGGCAACTTGGGCATGCATGGCTTTACCCGTAACGGTAATCACATCATCCTTAATTTCATAAGGATAACCCAATTCATCCAAGGCTTTCACCACTTCAGGATCAAATGTCGTTGATGCTTCAGCCGGTACTGCATTCAAGGCACCACCACCATTAAATTGAATGTCGGTAATTTGATGTGTTGTGAGTGTAAACTCAATCAACCCTTTTTCCGCATAAATCAATGGGAAAGATGAATCCGGTGTAAATCCTTGAGTTGGAAGTTCTTCTTTCGCAACATAAGCATTCATACAACGCCATAAGGATTCCTCATCCGTACCGAAAATAAAGCGAACACGTTGATTTAAAGATTTCCCTTCATCCAACAACATTTTCAATGCATACATAGCGGCTAACGTCGGTCCCTTGTCATCGGAAGTTCCACGTCCAAACAACATGCCATCTTTTTCAACCAATTCAAAAGGATTGGTATTCCATGATGCAAGATTTCCAGCAGGAACAACGTCCATATGTCCCAACACACCAAACATTTCCTCGCCTTCACCAATTTCCGCATAACCGTAGTAGCCTTCTGGGTCGATAAATGTATTAAAGCCCATTTCCTTCGCAATCGCTAACACTTCTTCAAGTGCTTTTTGGATTTCTTGGCCAAATGGTTTTTGACCTTCTTCGTCAAGAACACTTGCAATCGATACAAGGCGTTCCAAATCACGTTTATAATCTTCAAAAACTGATTCTACTTTTGTATTTAAGTCCATAGATCCTCCTCATTCATTTCAAGCAACCTTGAAACGTTCTCTTATTATTATACCAAAGAGTGCATGGATAAAGTACCCCTTCTCCTGTTTACCCTTGACCGAACTCGTGATATTCACTCACAAACAATATGAGATGCGGTATACTTGATGTAATAATAAGGAGATACTCATGATAAAAAATGAACCCCGTGTTGGCGTAGGTGCCATGATTCTGCAAGAAGGTGAAGTTCTACTTGTTTTACGAAAAAAAAGTCCAGAAAAAGATCACTGGAGCTTACCTGGTGGAAAAGTTGAACTCTATGAAACCTTGGAAGATGCGGTAAAACGCGAAATCAAAGAAGAACTAAATCTAGAGATCCAATTGGATCAACTTTTGTGTGCGACCAATCATATTTTGATTGAAGAAGGCGTGCATTATGTTGCACCAACATATCTTGCGCACATTACCGACGGTAATCCATGTCTAATGGAACCCGACGCATTGGGTGGTATGGGTTGGTTTCCCCTTGATGAATTACCACAGAATCTAACCGTAACGACCGTGAATGCCTTGGACGCATATCTTAAATTTACTAAAAAATGATCGAATTATGGGAGGGGAACGATGTTAGAAGTATTATTTGAAATTGTTATCGGATGTATTGCGATTTTCTACGTCGATGCGAAAGAATGGAGCGATAAAAAAAAGCAAGTGGTAGCGATGCTTATCTACTGGATTCTAATTGCCTTAATGATTGGTTCCTTAATTTTCTTTTTTGGAGCCTAAAAAGACCCACGATTACGTGGAGTTGTCAAACAAAAGTAGACATTAATAAAAAACTAGAAACCCTTATCCATTTTATATTGGATAGGGGTTTTGTAATTTAAACAGTAAGCAGGTCTTTCAAAATTGAAATAATGTACATAT